>BNTP01000217.1 GCA_025996695.1 Bacteroidia bacterium
ACTTTGTCAAGAGGGCTTCGCACTACCGGATTACTCCGGTCGCACGCCTCTTTAGGCTACTATTAACGGAATAATAGGTTCAGTCTCGCTTGCTGAACAATTGTTTCGACGACGGCTTGTCGCACAATTTCGCTGCAAAGGTACGACACACTTGTGCCAAACTGCGGCACAAGTTGGAAGATTTTGCAACAAATGTGGATGGAGGCGGCTCTTCTCTCTCCGACTGCCACAATTTCAGTGCAATCACCGCGCAAGCCTCAGCATCCGCCAAAGCATGGTGATGATGCGTCAAATCGAAGCCACAATGTGCTGCAACGGTGTGCAACTGATGATTGGGCAGCAAATCCTTGTGAATTTGTCGCGAGGCACGGCAGGTGCAATGGAACGTGTAATTGGGATATTCCATGCCATAGACGGCGTGCACGGCTCGCAGACAGCCTTTGTCAAACGGGCTGTTGTGCGCTACCAATGGCAGGTCGGCAATCTTCGGCGCAATCTTTGCCCACACATCGGGAAATTCTTCGGCGTGTGCGGTGTCGGCAAAACCTATCCCGTGAATTTCGGTCGTGAACCGATGCAAATAATAATTGGGCGTGGGGCGAACGAGGTGGTAAATCCTGTCCACGATTTGTCCGTTACGAACAATCACTACGCCGATGCTGCACACACTTGACCGCGAATAGTTGGCGGTTTCAAAATCAATTGCTGCGAAATTTTTCATATTTTTTATTTTTTTAAGTATTCAAAAACTACCGGCTCATTGCGCATCACATCCAAGTCATCCAGCACAGAGCCATTCACAAACGTTGTTTCGCCCGATTGAACCGTGCCGTAGGCTTCATGAATATGTCCGAATAAATGGTAGCGAGGCTTTATCTGGTTCACCGCTTTTCATAAATCCTCGCAACCGGAGTGCCCCCCGCTTATCGTCCGGTCTAATATGCCGAAAGGAGGCGTATGAGTGATTAAAACGTCCACATCTTTGTCAATTAGTTGCCAATGTTTCCTAATATCTTCACCTCTGTTGCGATTGAAAGCCCAGCCGAAAAACCACGGGCTGACCGGCGACCCCCAGAATTTGATTCCCTCAATTTCCACGCCGGAATCGCAAAGATAACAGGCATTTTGGGGCAACATTCGTTGAACGCGCTGAACGGTTTCGTCCTCAAGCCAAAAATCATGATTTCCGGCAATGAAAATCTTATGCTTGTAATCCAAGCCGCCAAACCATTGCATAAAATTGTCCACTTCGTAGTCGGCACCCGAGTGGGAAACATCTCCGGCATGAATGAACATATCTGCCGGAGGAAGATTTTTCAGGCGGCGATGCTTGCCGTGCGTGTCTGATAGAAAGAGTATGTTCATACTTTTTTTCACGCCGATGCCCTTTCCTGCACCGCACACGACTGAAACCCAATCGTCCGCCTCGCAATCGGCTGAAAATCAGCCTCATCCTGATTGTAAATTGCCGTAAGTGTCATCGGCTTGTCAATCTTTGACGAGAAGCCCAATTTGTCGGAAAGTGCCTGCGCTTTCGGTTGCTCCAACTCCAAAAATTCATACTTGGCAATCAGGCGACCTTTGCGCAGCAGGGCACTGTCCACCCGCGACAGGTCGGTGTTGAACGAACAAATAATTTGGATGTTGAGACAGTCGGATAGCAAGCCGTCAGCCAAATTCAGGAGTGCCGACACAGACGAGCCGCCGGTTTTGTTCCTGTCCATGATGATGTTTTCCGCATCTTCAATCACGAAAATGGAGTTGGGATGGTCGAGCAGCACCGACATCAAGCCCGGGTCGGTGATTGCCGTCGCCATATTGGGGGGCAAAAAGATGATGTCTTTCTTCGTTTTGGAAATCAGATAGCGGATGTAGGAGGTCTTGCCCGTGCCCGGTTTGCCGTGTAGCAGCACTAAGCCCTTATCGTTTTTCTTCGACAAGCGTTTGAGGATGGTTTCGTGGACTGGCAACAAATCATCGTTGTAATTGTCCTCAATTGCCAATTTGGGTTTGGTAATTTCCATTTCTTTTGTATCCAAACCGCGCCCTGTATTAACCAGCAAATTGATTTCGGGCTTGCGCCGGGTAGCCCGTTCGTGCTTCGGAAATTTCTTAATTGCCTGCACCAATGCCTGCACTTTCGCCTCATCGGTTTTGCGAAACAAGAATGTAACCCGCGAGTCCTCAATGTTAAAATAAACCATCAAATCATCATACAACAGGTAATACAAGTCGTCATATTCGGCGGATTTATTCTTTTTCCGCTGCCATTTGATATAGTGAAAATTGGCAATTTCATTTCTTACCGATTCTACAAACCAGTCATTGGCTTTCTTACAATCAATGTCCAGTGCCTGAGTCCAATTTGGAATGGTATTGAAATACATCATAAATAAGGCAGGCGGATTAAAACAACCGTCCTCCCTGTCATACACATCCGACCAATTTACAGCATTAGTCACTTCAAATTTTTGCGGCTGCAATTTTGCTAAATCTTTCATATTTATTTGTTTTTTTAAGTTTCAGACTGCAAAGGTACGATGCACTTGTGCCAAACTGCGGCATAAGTTCAAAAAAATCACTTTTGGATTATTTCGCTGTAAATGTCTTTCAACACTTGCACCATATAAAATTTGTGTTTAGTTGAACATTTTTTTGCTCAAATGCTTGTTTATTCCAAAAATTGTTGTACCTTTGTGGCGTGTTAAGCATTTGATTGCCTAAAGGCGCGTCGGATTGGATCTTCGGCAAGCGGTTTAGGCAGTCATTCTTTTATTCCATTCAGGATATTGGCACTGTCTGAAATGCTGTATAGTACAACATCTTTGTTTTTGTATTCGCGAACAATCAGCCATGACTTGTCACCGGCTATTTCTGTTTCAAAAATATGGGATATTGCATCTTTATTGTTATGTGCCATTGTATTTCCTTTGTATTCCGATAGATGAATGACATTTTCAATGTTTTTTATCAATTCGTTTTTCTCGTTGAAGTGTTTATGGGGTTGGTTCAAATACTCTTTTACGCCGGAATTTGTGAACCGTATTTCTTTTTTGAATTTAGGATGCAACACCGTTTTATGCAAAATGTTTTCTTTTGCCCAATTTCGTAGATTTTTAATATTCACAGATAAATCTTCATAGTCAGATTTTTTGACAAATCCGTCCATCATCTCAATCTGCTCGCCATTAGAACAGGTTTTGGGTAGTTCAAAATTTTGCATATAGTCAATAAATTATTGAATTTTTGATGCAAAGATAGTCTAAATATTTTGTATGACAACGAAAAATGCAAAAAAAGAATTAACCTTTTGTTTTTTTCTGTTTTCCAAGAAAACTTTGTTACATACGATTTCATAAGGGGGACTTCTAAAAATTACTTTTTTCTCGCGCGGAGTTATTGTCCGACTCTTTTAAGAGGAGACTATCCCAGATGAAACGAAGTCCATTAATCCCACCTGAAATAATCACTGCAAATTTATTCAAAA
>BNTP01000218.1 GCA_025996695.1 Bacteroidia bacterium
TTGAGCCACATAAGTATTTTGTCGCGCGATGGCAAATCGTGTTCTGTCTCGACCAAAGCCTTAAAACCGTCCCAATCAATGCCAATAGCAGAGGTATGGATGTGAGTTCTCGGAAAATCGGGATGTTTCCATAAAATATAGTGCTTCATTACCTCGGCACGCTGAATAGACAAGACTTCGTTATGCGACACACTCGCAATGGGCGAAGCCGCGGCAGTAATCAAAAAAGAGTCAATTTGCGAGTAAATTTCAGGAATTGCCAAGAGCGATTCCAACGATTCAAGCATAGCTGCGTTGCCTCTGTAATCGCGTTCAAGAAGCGTTTTGTCTATTCTGAACGAAAAGATTTTTGGAAAATCATGTTGTGCCACAACGAGTTGCGGTACGAAAGCAGAAAGAACGATGCTTGCAAAAAAGCAAAATTCGACCACGCGTAACTTATTAAATCTATGTCGTTTACATTCTAACACAATGCAAAGGTACTATGTTTTTTGGGAAAAAACAAACAATGGCGTATTTTTTTCTAAAAAATAATGCTATCTTTGCAAAATGAATTCAATTGGAATAAAAAACATAGAAGATATCCACGAAGCGGCTAAAGAATTTATCGCTCAAATGGGCGAGCGCACGGTTTTTGCGATCAACGGCGCGATGGGAGTTGGCAAAACGACGTTTATCAAAGCAGTGTGTGAAGAATTGGGCGTTACGGACGTTATCAACAGCCCTACGTTTGCAATCGTGAACGAATATCGTTCCGACACGATGGCTGAGTTAATTTATCACTTCGATTTTTATCGTATCAATGACGCTCGCGAAGCCGAAGCCATTGGGGCAAGCGATTATTTTGATAGTGGAGCTATTTGTTTCATCGAATGGCCGGACAAAGTGGCGGCTTTATTGCCTGACGACACTCTGTGCATTACAATCGAGGAACTGTCCGACGGTTCCAGATTGCTTCGGACCCGTCCAATGTCATTAAGTTAAGGGCATTGGGTTGAAGCCCGAGGCTAAAGGTGAAAGGTGAAAGATGTCAGCCCTCTGGGCTTCCACCTTTCACCTTTCACCTGTTACCTTCCACCTTCCTCCCTCTCTATATTATCGGGTTCTTCTAACACTTCTCACAGGCGTGCCGCCCCCTTTCGCGGCTTTAGTTGTTGGCGCTTTTGTGGAGCCCCTTTCAGCCTTCGCAGACGATCTACCGGCTTGCTTGGATTTGGCGCCTTCTGCCTTGACCGTTGTAGAATCGTTCTCGTTATCGGAATTGTTGACCCACAATTTTTTGTCGAAAAAGCGTAATTGACGTTCAATGCTGTCTTGTGCCAATTTCAACGTGTCAGGGTTGTTACCCACCTCTTGAGCAAGGCTTTTTCCCATCAGATTCATCGTTTTAATAATCTCTCCGCGATACATATTTTTGCGGAAATAATCGTCTACCGTGTGAGTCAGCACATTATTGTAATTGGAAGTCATGATTAATTCGCGCGAAATATAAGGGCGAATATCATCGTAGCGCACCCAAAACATCGGTTCACGGGTTGGTTGACCGCCATAATAGTAATCCGGACGCACCAACATCGGGCAAAGCGCCAACACTTCGGTCTTGAAAGTACCCGTTGCCTGGTCAAAATAGTAGCCTTCTTTGAGGATATATTCTGTAACTTCTGACCCCGGCATGTCATCCTCATTCACCGTGTAGCGATCACCATTTTTGGTGTAATATATCTGACTTTTTTTCAGAATACCCTCAAAATCAATACGATTTTTTTCAGAAAACACTTCCTGCCCATCCATATAAGTGTAAGCAGGGATTTTTGCATCTTGCATCAACTTAAACAGCAGCGAAAAGAGATTTTGCCGATCGCCGGAAGGTTGCACCGGATAATACAGCGGGGCATTCGCATCTTTCGTCAAGTCGATTGTCCGGTAGATAATGCGCTCCCACACGATGTGTAGAGGCATTCCGGACTCCTCCTGATGCTTGATTTGAGCACGTTCCGACAGCACCGGCACCGAATTTTCCGCCGCCGCTGCCGCTGCCGCCGCTTGAGAGGGACGCTGACGCGTAGGGCGTGCCGGTTGCTGATTCTGCTGATTTTGCTGATTCTGCTGATTTTGAGCAGACACAACGGGTGCTGTTAACGTCAGTAAGAATAGCATAAAGGGGATTCCCACCTTCGCGGGAATGACGCTACTTGTATATTTTTTTGACTTCATATTCTAATGAAATTAAATGATTGTTATTTCTATTGGGGAATTGAGCGTTTGCGTGATGCCATCCGGACCTTTTGTTGAAATCGAACGTATCAACAGCGTTTGTCCACGATTCACACTCCGTATCAAGTCTTTTTGACGTGCCGAAAAAGCAGCGCCATCAGACGTTTCTTTAATGGCAAACCCCATGCCGTCAAATTTTTGTACTTCAAATTTCAAGACCGAGAAAGTAAGATCCAAAATTCCATCGTCAATGGCTGCACTCACAGCATCTGTATTGATTAATGCACCCTTAGCCAACGGCCCGCCACGGAATCGCGTTTTGTTTCCGTCGGGATTGGTAACCTCGAGATAGGCTGTTGGAGGTGGCAGTTGGCGCACCTTAAACGTATTTTTTGCCATTTCTTGCGTCCTGTCGCCCACTTTGGCTTGCACCGAAATCACAGCATCCGAACCATATTTAGGAGTTGCCACCCAAATGTCGTTGCCTTTGTGCGTGAGTGTGCCGTTGGAAATACTTGCCGTCACGTTTTGACCGGCAACACCCGGCACGGCAATGCGTATCTCGTTGGCAATACCTGCATAAAGAATGTTCATCAACACCGGAGCAACCGTTGCGCTGGGTTCAACCACAAAATATTGCGATGAAAAATCACGTACTTGAAACGTGCCATCGCCACGTGGCATTTCGATGTATCCTTTGAGTTGGAACGTGCCGGCAGCTCCTGCTCCTGCTGTGTACACCCCATTCGCCTCAGGAGGCAATTGTTTGCCATTCACAAAAACGCGCGGTTTTTGAGTAGAGTCAATAGCCGCCAAAACTATGGATGCCTTATAAGAACTTCCTCGCATCACCGTTTGTGATTCGGGAATGATAAATGCCGTCAATTCATTGACACGAAAATCGGTCACGTCGATGTTTTTAATCAATTCGGTAAGCACAGCACTCTCGGCATAATTAATATCGTTTTGCAACTTGGTCAACAACGTGATACTTGCTGCCGCCGGCATGGATTGAAACATCGACTCCGTCCACGACTGTCGATTTAATTTGGCTTGTGAAGATGGTTCGGTACGCAAATTACTTTCCACCATCGCTTTAATATCGGGACGCGTTATCAACGAGCTAATATATTTGCGGTAGGCATCCACTGATGCTTTCAATTTGCGTTCGTCGGCTTTTCCATCTTTTCCTTTTTCCACAAACATCACATCATACGCAGCATTCAAATCATC
>BNTP01000219.1 GCA_025996695.1 Bacteroidia bacterium
AGACATTTTTTGGCGAGAATGAGAAGAAAATCGAAGTGTTACTCAAAGAGCGTAGAAATGCTCCAATTATCCTTGCTGTTGCTCATGCATCATAGAAACGGAACAATTTCTATATTTAATTAGCAATACCCTCTTCAATAGTTATGGCTTTATCTTTTTTTCATCCTGAATGGGGCCTCGCAGGGACGCCTCTAGCGTTTATGGACGCAAAGCCATACTAACAAAGCAGAACCATGTATCCCGTACTATCCTTGTATGTGTCGCCCGTCCGTTAAAAGGTGGCCTTTGTCAGGGTCAATTTATTCGGGCAGAAAAACAGCCAGTCTGCGCGGGAATCGCGTGCGGCGGTAGGCCAATACGTAGGTAGCGTACTATTGATACTGATTAATGAACCTGTGTCGCCAGCATTGGAGAGAATCCAATTACACGTAGCTCCATCACTCATTATTCCTATCACTAAGACGTCAGCTATCCCCATTGGTTGATTCAGCAACCAGTTATTGTTAGTCATATTCATAACGTACAGAATACCCTTTTTTGCATTGTTTTTCCCGCCGACCGCAAGAGAGAGGTATTGATTGAGATCCTGGATATAGCCGTCGGTCCCGCAAGCATTACGGTAGGCAGCGGAACAGTCTAGGTCGGTACTAGATCCACCCGTCACGACCGCGTCGCCCAACCCGGCAGCGACGTAGTTCCTGCGGTCGACGATTCCGGTCCATAGTTCAAGGAGCGCGCGGTGCATAGCATCGCTCATCGCACCAGCGGTTGTAGGCGTAGAGAGTGGTACGGTACCATTCAGGTAAACGGCGGCGGTGCCGTCGAATGGCACGGGAGTGCCCGTCACTGCGACAATATTGGCCGCGGGGGAAGCACCTCCGGCGGATATCGTACGCGCGGTTTCCAATGCAGTCGCCGTTCCTGCGTTTCCCGTCGTATTCTGATTCAGCGGAGGAATATCAGATGCGGCCAACTCACGGAACGAGGGGGCGGCGTTACCTGACGTCGGTCCTGCGAGCACATATTTCGCTGTTTGCGAAGGCTGCGTCGGCATCTGAATGAAAGTTTTCACGCCGTCTAACGTCTGCGCTTTATTATAAACGGAATCCTTGAATGCGTCCAGACCGGGGTTCGCTCCCATTGATAAAGCATAAACCTGAGCTTCGGTGGCTACCAGCGTGCCATTGTTAGTGACTGCCGTAATTTTATTTGGAACTGCTATCGCATCGGTAAAGGTGGCGCCTGCAAGGTCGGCTTTCAAAGCTACCTGCGCTTCGGTGGCCAATACGGTAGGATTGTTTCCTGCGGCTGCCGATTTGCTCGGAACTGTCGGCGATGTTACCGAGAAAGTGGTCATGCCACTGAAAGTCTTATTGCCTGCCAGTGTCTGCGCTTTTGTGTAAACAGAATCACGGAAAAGACCGGGTTTGCTTGCATTGAGCAAGGACAACTTGTGCTTCCGTTGCCACAAGCGTGCCATTGTTAGTGACTGCCGTAATTTTATTTGGAACTGCTATCGCACCGGTGAAAGTGGCGCCTGCAAGGTCGGCTTTCAAAGCTACCTGCGCTTCGGTGGCCAATACGGTAGGATTGTTTCCTGCGGCTGCCGATTTGCTCGGAACTGTCGGCGATGTTACCGAGAAAGTGGTCATGCCACTGAAAGTCTTATTGCCTGCCAGTGTCTGCGCTTTTGTGTAAACAGAATCACGGAAAGCGTCCAGACCGGGGTTCGCTGCCATTGATAAAGCATAAACCTGTGCTTCGGTGGCCACAAGCGTGCCATTGTTAGTGACTGCCGTAGTTTTATTTGGAACAGCTATCGCACCGGTAAAGGTGGCGCCGGCAAGGTCGGCTTTCAAAGCAACCTGCGCTTCCGTTGCTAAAACGGTAGGATTGGCTCCTGCGGCTGTTGATTTGCTCGGTACAGTTGGCGATACTGCCGAAAAAGTGGTCGTGCCACTGAAAGTTTTGTTGCCTGCAAGTATCTGCGCTTGATTATAAACCGAATCACGGAAAGCGTTCAAGGTGGTTGACCCTTGACTGCTTCTATTTCTGATAGAGTCAAGAAGTGCCTGCCCCTGAGCCGCAGACAAGGCGTTCACGGCTGAACTTGATGTCAGAATATTTTCAACAAGGACGTAATTGGCGTCGGAGGCTATCCCTGCCAATTTGGCACTGTCCGCACTACCATAAGCCAGTTTCGTCGCTTTGCCCACCGGTTCCCAATGTTTGCCACCGTCAATAAGAAGGATGTAAACAATAGCATCACTAATCTGGTAGTACATCGTTCCTTCGGAGGCCGAAGCGGCAGGCGGCAATACCTGTACTCGTGGTAGGAGTAACCCGCCTGATGCGCCGTCCAATTCCAAGACGGCTCCCGTTGTCACAGGCGTCGTCGGATCGCCACCGATTTTTACTTGCGCGGTGCCTAATGTCCACAGACCGACGCTCAACAACACTGCTGCAGAGATGAAAAGTCCCCTTCTCCTCTGCGTTTTTTCTTTCTTTTTCGTTTTCATTTTCTTTCTCATTCTCATTTTTTCTTTTGAGTATGGATGCCCTGACGGGCAAAATATTTTGTATCCCTGCAAATTTTCAACCCTCATTGTTCATTATTCATTATTCACTGTCCATTGTTCATTGTTCATTGTTCATTTTCAATTATTCAGCCATTTGGCTCCAAAACGAGGATTCCTGTTAGGAATCTAATTTGCATTGTGTATCAACGAGTTACGCTTAAAAAACCCACAACTTCACCCACTTTTTCACCCAAAAATCACCCATTTTTCGGGTGAAAAACCCACTTTTTTCGCGTAGTTTAAGAGTTTTTGTTAAACTTCGTTAAAACACTTGTTTGGTTTGTGTATATACAGTACCTTTGTTTCCGAAATAAAAATGGCTTCATTTCGAAAAAATACTAAAACGAGGATTCCTAACAGGAATCCTCGTTTTTGGCTAAATCTGAATCTGGCTAAATCACGGCATCGCGATTGATTTTGTAGCACAAATCCACGTCGTCCTCCGCCCTATCCACCGCCGTGTAAGCAGCACAATTCACGACATAATCAATCTGATGTTCAGCCAGACATTGACTAATCTGATTTTTGTTCGTCAAATCCAGCGTATCAACATCTGTTCCTATGACAACTAACGAATAAAAATTAAGAATTAAAAATTAATAATCACTACTAACCGACTCCTGACTTCGTCATTGCGACACCCAAAATTGATTTAACCCCATGAGAATCGGATATTTGAAGCGCGAAGTTTTTTTTCAGAGCCATTCGATTCTCGCGGGGGTAATATTTTTCCGTAGGAGGAGATGGAATGTCGGCAGAGGCTATCATTTTTCATAGAAGTCGTCTTTGAACAGCGGCTCAATGAGTTTATGTAGGCGAGTCAG
>BNTP01000220.1 GCA_025996695.1 Bacteroidia bacterium
GGTATGGCAAATATGAATATAATAAAAGCAATGACGAATTGGGAAACGGCTTTCCCTGCTTTTGGATGGTGTGGGGCAAAAAACATAGGGAGCATTACCGGATGGTATTTGCCTGCAAGAGAAGAATTAAATACATTGTATAATAATCGTAGTGTTATCAGTGTAACTATGCAGCAAAACGGTGATACTGATGTAGATGGAAATTATTGGAGTTCAACGGAGTATTCCAACAATAGTGCCTACTCCTCCCCCTCCAGCCACTACAGCAAGGGTGCTTCAAATAAAGTTAGAGCAATTAAAGCATTTTGATTAAACAGATTAGGGGCAGATAGTTTGACTGTTTGCCTCTAATTCATCAAACAAAAAATGATGAGATGGTAGGTAATGGTGCTAAACAATATTTTAGATGAAAACAATACTTGAATTAAATTATACAGAGGCGAAGCAGTACTTTTTAAAACAAGAGAGTTATTGCAATATTGATTTGCCCCAGTATTTTGTGTTTCAATCGTTATTGGACAAACTGTCAATTGAAATAGGCACCAAAAACAGAACGGAAATTTCATGTGGCTCCCCCAAGCCTAATAGCCTAGAAGATGTCAATTATAAATTTTTGAATAACAAAGATGGGAAATTTGCTTGGCGACCTCTGCAACTGATTCACCCTGCGTTATATGTATTTCTGCTTCACAAGATAACAACAGAAGAAAACTGGAAAATTATAACTGATAGATTTAAGGCGTTTCAATCTAATCCTCAAATAATATGTTGCAGTATTCCTCTTGTTTCGGAAGATAAAGAAAAATCTGATAAAGCAAATGCTGTATCTAATTGGTGGAATGCAGTAGAACAGCAGTCGTTAGCACTTGCTTTAGATTATGAATATTTATTATGTACTGATATAACAGACTGTTATGGTTCTATTTATACGCATACCATTCCTTGGGCACTTCATGAAAAAACTGTCGTAAAGACCGACCGTTCCGAAAAATTCCTTGGCAACAGCATTGATATGACACTTCAAAGTATGGCTTATGGACAAACGAATGGAATACCACAAGGGAGTGTTTTAACTGATTTCATTGCAGAAATGGTTTTAGGATATGCCGATATGTTACTTTCCGACAAAATAGAAAATGAAAAAATAGCCAATTATAAAATTTTACGATACCGAGATGATTATCGGGTTTTTACCAATAATCAAGAAGATGCTGAGCACATAGCTAAGTTGCTAACAGAGGTCTTGATTGAATTAAACTTGCGGTTAAACACACATAAAACTTTCATTTCTAACAATATCATTCGTGATGCCGTAAAACCGGATAAACTATATTGGAATGGAGCAAAAAAAGGAGAAAAAACAATACAAAAGTCATTATTGCTAATCTATGCCTTGTCTGAAAAATTTCCTAATTCAGGTAGTTTAAGCACTGCTTTAAGCAAATATTATGATAAAATTAGTAGTAAAAATGCCATAAAGACAGATGAAAATATAAAAGTATTAGTCAGCATTATTGTTGATATTGCTTTTAAAAATCCACGCACCTATCCCATTGCGATAGCAATATTAAGCAAATTGTTATCACAAATTGGCGATGAGTCTGTTGTAGAATCCATTATTGTGTCTATAGAAAATAAATTCAAGAAAATTCCCAATGTAGGGCATTTATTGGTATGGTTACAACGGTTGACCCTAAAGATTACACCGGAAAAGATATATGAAGAAAATCTTTGCAAAAAAGTTATTGATAGTGAAATACCAATATGGAACTTGGATTGGTTGAATCCAAAAATAAAAACTATCATTAATGGCGCATCAATTATTGATGAAGATTATATAGAAAAAATGGATGGAATTATATCACGGAAAGAAGTACAATTATTTTCAGCAGACAGCTATCCTACATAACATTTAAATATCCTCCGATAACTATGACAATAAGACTGCGCCCCTTTTTGCAATTCGGCAGACACTGTCTGCCGAATTTGACAACTTTAGCGATAATTCGCTGAAATTTAGTTTTCAGAATTTGATGTACTTGCAAAGGTAATGAAAAACCCAGCAAACAGCAGAGCTTCAGAATTGCACCATGCTGTTTTTATGTTTTGTTTTTCTGCTATATCGTTTGCCTTGACACATATAACAGCTGCAAGGAGTTCTCACAGACTTATAAACGGGATTCCAATTTGCTTTGTACAAATCAATCCAGCGGGGATTTCTAACCCTCTCGTCATTGATAATAATAAACTCACCGCCATACGTGGCATGTAATCTCATTTTAGACGCATAAATGCGATTTCTTTGCTCAATCCGCCAATGTTTGTTTCTTTTTTCCATCATCACGTTCAATTATTGTTATTAGCTTGAACGTGTGTGAAGAACCTTGTAATTGCTTTTTGATGATTGTATTCATAATAGTTATGTTATTTTTTAGAAAGCCCCGCGAAACTCACGCGGGGGTCAGTGTAATAAAAAAATATAAGAGCCTATTTATATTTGATACGCAGTATTGCGAATCCTGTCAGAAAGGTCGAAAAGCGAATTTTTAAATTGCACTCTTTCTTCTTCAGTAAATTCTGTAGGCTTCCCATTTCCATCAATTCCATTTAGTTTGTGATATATCCATGAGGATGATTTACCAAAATATCGCGATGCAATTTTTGACCAAGTAATATCCAAGACGATGTCTTGTAATTCATATTTCAATGATTTTTTTTGAGAAATAACTGTTTCTGTTAATTTTACATCTTTCACATCTTATACTTTTTTATTACGCTGCAAAGATAGTACGAATTTTCGTATTGCACAAATAAAACGGCAATTATTCTCGCAAAAACATGAAAATTTAACATTTGAGCATGAAAAAAACTCGAATTAGGCGGTCGACTGAAATACCAGGGCAACCGCATCAAAATTATGATGATGAAAAAGGGCGGGGGTGTCTTTACTTCACCCCTCCCAATAAACACAATAGATGCACTTCCGCCCCCATCGACGGCGTAGCATTTTGCTACGCCGAACGTGAGGAACGGGACCGCATAGAAGGCCCCATTCCGGCGGACATTAATTCAGGCATACGCGAAAACCATAGCCCACGGTGCGGAATGAAGGCCACAGCGCACCAAAGCGGAAGGTTACCACACTCCAGCTATCATCCTGGAAGCTCCATCCCCCTCGGATGCAATAATCCGTCCCTAGCGGCGCGGCACCGGTTGGGTCGAGCACGGATGATGGGAAAGGTACAGAAGCATCATACCTATCCTTAAGTTTGCGGAGAAATTAAAATCCGGGGAAAAATCGTTACTTTTGTTGTAAGAAAGTAAAGATTTAACCGACTGACAAATGGTAAACTATATGCCTACTTAGATTTAAAAATCTACAC
>BNTP01000221.1 GCA_025996695.1 Bacteroidia bacterium
CCTAATAAAAACAAAGGAGAGTGAGAAGTAATAATGAATTGTATTTTTGGAAATTGTTTAATCAGTTTCGGTAATACATCTCGTTGAAGTTTTGCATGGAGGTGTAATTCGACCTCATCAATAACAACAATCCCTGTAATATTAGATATATTTATGCTCTTATTTATATCATTGCTATCTGCATAACGAATAATTGTAGAGAACATATTAAATAATGCCATTTGTCCTGTTGACAAAGAATCAAGCGTTGGCACCAACACTTTTTTAGTTTGTTGTGATTTGATATTAAAGCGCGATTGTTTATCACTCCGCCAATTCAATCCAAAAAAAACGGGCTCTTCCAGTATATCAGAGAGTATTGTTTCAATATTTCTTCTGGCACTTGATAAAAGTAATAAATTCTTAACATCAACATTTGCGATTGAAAGCCCTTGTGTGTTTTGTTCAATATCTGCTCTTGAATCAACAATAATATCAAGAAGCCATTGAAGTGTTTTCTTCGTAACATCTGTTACGGTTATTGGATTTTCTAATTCTCCAGTAAAACGTTGTTTTATTTCTATATGCTCAAAATCAGATGAATTATGATATTTTTCCCCAATCCAAACAGGTTTTTCATACCTGCCCGGTGAGAAGAAGCAGAGAACATTCTGCGAGAAGCAACTCTCAGCATCTTTTTGCGCAATATTTACGTGTTTATGATTGCTGATATTGTCTTCCCACCTTAATGAACTATTAATATTTAAAGACATTTCATTGTTAAACTCATCAAAACCTTTTGTGCCACTTTTAAAAATATATTCATATTTTCTATTTTCATCGACATATTCAATATATGCACATAAATATTGCTCCCCAACCGTTATTTGCACAGGAACTATTACTTTATAATACTGTCTGCGCCCAATTTCATTCTGCTCCATAGCATTGTTATACGCCTTTTGTGCCATTTCGTAAAAGGAATCAATGATATTCGAAAGTAATAAGGATTTACCACTTCCATTCTCTCCGACGAATAAAATAGGCTTAGGAGTACCATCTGCATTAAATGGCATATCAAGCCCTAATTCTGAAATTGGTCCGACATTTTTGTAAAACACTTTTTCTATATACATAATTTCTTTTATTTATTTTTTTTATTTACCTGCACCTCTCCACTCATCAACCGCGGTAATAAACTGTCCCGAACTTGTGTAAGAGTCTGATTATGTGAATAATTCTCTATTATTCTTTCAAATAACGAATTGATAATATTGCCAAATTGTTCTATTATTTCATTATTTGGTAATATTATCTCTACATTTTCGATTTGGCTTGCGCTGATATTCGGCTGAGCACTTCCACTTGCTGTGCTTAAAAGTACATTTTGATATTCAGGTGTTGAAAGAATTAAATATGAAAACCATTTTGAATATTTTGTCTTTTCTCTAAATGAGCCAACACGTTGATTTAGCCAAAGTTCTTTATCGGTGTTTGGAACTATCCCGACCTTGCCAACTTCTGCACCTGTCATTGCAATTAGCAAATCTCCACTCTTCACTTTGAAACGTGAATCAATATTTTCAGCAACAACATTTGGAATATATTGCATATTGATAATATCAACAACATTATTCGAGATATTTTTTATTTTCAAAATTCCATTTTCTCCTTCATTTGAAAAATCATCACTCTTAAATGCGTATCCATTTTGGATAAAAGTAATTTCTCCTAATCTTCCTTTTTTCCACCTCTTCGGCAATCCATCCACCAACACCCCATCTGCGCCCGGAAAGTGAAAATCCACAAACCATTCTTTGAAAATGGCTTGTGCCATGGCTTCCAAGGTTTGGTTCATTTGCAGGTTGAGTTCTATTTTGTCGTCAAGAGATGAGAGAATGGAGGCGATTTGGTGCTGGTCTTCAATGCTTTCAGGAATTGATAAATCTTGAGCGTATGCAGTTTCTCTATTCAATCCAGGAACAGCACTATCTGAACGTAGTTTAACTAAATTCATGGAGAGAAGTTTATAATACAAAAACTTCAAATCATAACTTTCATCAGGTAAGATATAGTATGCCGTATCAATACAATAAAAAGGTTTGTTGGAATAATAAACACTACCGACAGTTCCTTTTCGTCCAATAATTATTGCATCGCTATTTACAAGATATTCATCATGCCATCCACTTATTCCCGCCGAACTATAAACAGGTATGTCGCCGATTATTCGTTTATCTGCGACTAATGATTTGCCATAATTGAATGTAACTAAATCCCCTAATTTATATTTTTTCCACTCGCTCATATCGTGTATCCTATCTTTAACAAATTTACTTTTATCGCTGCATCCAATTCATTTGCCTTTTGCATTTGACCTTTCAATGTCGCTGTCAACTGCTGCATTTTTTCATCAAATGCCTGCCCATCTTCTTCAACTTCTTTAAAATCAATGTATCTGCCGGGCGTAAGCACATAATTGTTTTTGCGAATGTCCTGAATATTTGCGGATTTGCAAAATCCGGCTATATCGTTATATTTTTCCGGTTTTTTGCCTCTCCAATGATGATAGGTGTCGGCAATTTGTTCAATATCCTTGTCTGTAAATTCTTTTTGTTTGCGACTTATCATTGTGCCCATGTCGCGGGCATCAATAAACAAAATTTCATGACTGCGATTTCTGAATTTCGATGTTTCTGTTTTATTTCGGGATAAGAACCACAAACAAGCCGGTATCTGTGTGTTGTAGAATAATTGTGCCGGCAAGGCTACCATGCAATCAACCAAATCATTTTCAATCAATTCTTTCCTAATTTGTCCTTCGGTAGATATTTCGCTGCTCATGCTTCCATTGGCTAATACAATACCCGCAGTGCCATAAGGTGCTAATTTGCTGATGAAGAGCTGCAACCAAGCATAATTGGCATTCCCTTGTGGCGGCAATCCATATTGCCATTTATGGGTTTCAGCTGGATTTATTTTATAATCGCTTACATTAAAAGGGGGATTAGCCAATATATAATCCACTTTCAATTCCGGAAATTTATCGTTCAACAGAGTATCACCCAATTCTATTTTTGCATCAATCCCGCGAATAGCCAAATTCATTTTTGCCAAACGATAGGTGGTGGGATTACTTTCCTGCCCAAATATGGAAATTTTACCCCTGCGGTGTTCGTGCAATTCTATAAAACGTTCGCTTTGCACAAACATACCACCACTACCGCAACAGCCGTCATACACACGTTTTTCAGGCTCGGGCGCAAGCACTCCTACCAACAGTTTTACGATACTTTGAGGAGTATAGAATTGTCCTCCTTTTTTACCTTCGGCATCGGCAAACTGCCCCAAGAAATATTCAAATACAAAACCAAGTACGT
>BNTP01000222.1 GCA_025996695.1 Bacteroidia bacterium
TCGTGATGGACAACTCATGAACGAAATTTTCCAAAAACACCAGCCGGAGATAGTCTTTCATTTGGCAGCACAGCCAATAGTGCGGTTGAGTTACGACATTCCGGTGGAAACCTACGAAACGAATGTCATGGGCACTATCAATGTGCTCGAAGCCATCCGTGCGACCGACAGCGTGAAAGTGGGCGTGATGATTACGACCGACAAATGCTACGAAAACAAGGAACAAATTTGGGGCTATCGCGAAAATGAACCGATGGGCGGTTACGATCCGTATTCGAGCAGCAAAGGTGCCGCAGAAATAGCGATCAGCAGTTGGCGACGGAGTTTTTTCAATCCGAAAGATTACAATAAACATGGAAAATCCATTGCCAGCGCGCGTGCTGGAAATGTCATCGGTGGCGGCGATTGGGCGTTAGACCGCATCATCCCCGATTGCATCAAGTCATTGGAAGCCGGTAAAGCGATAGAAATTCGCAGCCCGAAAGCGATTCGCCCCTGGCAGCATGTCTTAGAGCCGCTGAGCGGCTATTTGCTGCTTGCGCAGCAAATGTGGGATAAGCCAACGAAGTATGCTGAGGGTTGGAATTTTGGACCTCGTCCGGAAAGCATCACTCCTGTTTGGGATGTCGCCACCAAAGTAATAAACAATTACGGAAGCGGCAAATTAAAAGACTTGTCAGATCCGAATGCTCTGCATGAAGCCAATTTGCTGATGTTGGATATTTCAAAGGCGAAGTTTCAGTTGGGCTGGGAGCCGCGAATGAATATTGAGCAGTGTGTGGCTTTGACTGTGGATTGGTATAAGCGATATAAGGAGGTGGATGGCTATGATTTGTGCGTGGAGCAGATCAAGAAATACACTACTCATTGATTTGATAAAACAAAAAATAAATGCGTTATAAAGTTTTCATAAGTAGTGTGCAAAGTGAGTTTGCGGAGGAACGGCAAATGTTAGTCAATTATCTGCGAACGGATGTCTTGTTTGGAAAATTCTTTGAGCCGTTTATCTTTGAAGAAATTCCCGCACAAAGTCGTTCAGCGAGTGCAGTGTATTTAGAACAAGTAGAGCAATCGAATATTTATATTGGTTTGTTTGGTTGCGAATATGGCAATACAGATAAGGAAGGCGTTTCTGCCACTGAACGTGAATTTGACCATGCGACAGAATTAAACAAGCACCGTCTGATTTTTATAAGCGGTCAAAATCAATGCAATCAAGACGAAAGAGAAACCAAACTTATCCAAAAAGCCGAACAATTTATTGTGCGCCGAAAATTTTCATCCCTTTTAGAGTTGAAATCTGCCGTTTATGCCTCGCTGGTTTCCTATTTGGAAGAAAACGAGTATATTCGTTCAACGCCTTTTGATGCAACATTAAATCGCGAAGCCACCTTGGGTGATATTGATGAAGAAAAAATTAGAGATTTTCTTTCGTTGGCAATCAATAAGCGACAATATGCCTTGTCTATTGACACTCCTGCGATGGATGTGCTGACAAGATTAAACCTTTTGAAAAACAACCGCATAACTAATGCGGCAATACTTTTGTTTGGTAAGAAACCGCAAAATTTCTTTATCACTTCAGAAGTGAAATGCGCTCATTTTCACGGGACAGAGGCCGTAAAACCCATACCGTCGTATCAAATTTACAAGGGCGATGTTTTTCAGTTGGTTGAGCAGGCAGTAGATTTTGTGTTGTCGAAAATTGATTTGCGTATTGGCGTGCGCGACACTTCGATGAATGCCCCTGCACAATATGAATTGCCAATGTTTGCAGTAAAAGAAGCCGTAGTCAATGCTGTTTGCCATCGCGATTACACGAGCAACGGCAGCGTTCAGGTGATGCTTTTTAAGGACAGGTTGGAAATTTGGAATCCGGGACATTTACCATTCGGATTGACCGTTGATGATTTATTCACTTCGCACGGTTCGCTGCCCGCCAATCCTTTACTTGCCGAGCCGATGTATTTGGCAGGAACGATAGAAAAAGCAGGAACGGGAACCACTGATATTATTAGATCCTGCGAAGAATTAGGTTTGAAAACTCCCGAATTTCATCAACAGGTAATTTTTCGAACGGTTTTGTGGCGAAATAATATTGGGGATGAGGTAACAACAGGACAAGTAACAGGACAAGTAACAGGACAAGTAACAGGACAAGTAACAGGACAAGTAACAGGACAAGTAACAGGACAAGTAGAAAAATTAATTTTAATACTTAATAATCAAGCACTTTCCGTAAAAGAGATGATGGATCATTTGTTATTAAGTGGTAGAGATAATTTCTTGACAGCATACTTACAACCGGCAATAGAACAAGGGATTGTAGCAATGAAATATCCAGAAAGCCCTAACCACCCAAAGCAAAGCTATTGTTTAACGGAAAAAGGAATTGAAAATATTGTAAAAAAATACTTGAAATTAGGCTTGCCCGAACCCATATTCGAGATGCGAGAAGGCTTTGAATCACCGATTTATAGGGAACAAGTCAACACCCAAGTCAGCACCCAAGTCAGCACCCAAGTCAGCACCCAAGTCAGCACCCAAGTCAACACCCAAGTTGAAAAACTTATACTAATTTTGGGCGATAAGGATTTGACGATAAATGATTTGATGAAAATTTTGCATCTCAACGAGAGACGAACTTTTGCACGAAATTATATACAGCCTGCGCTCAAGGCAGGAATGATAGAAATGACAATCCCCGACAAGCCCAACAGCCGCTTGCAAAAATATCGTTTAACTCAGACAGGAATTGACTTAAAAGCTAAGTTACAAAACAATGCATAATTGGAGAGTGTTAAAAGATTAATTATTTTTTGAGATTTGATTCGTAAATGATTGATGATGAGTAGTTTGCCCACAACTTTCCTCAAAAGCGCACTCACAGGGCGTGAGAGGCTATATTTAATCGGCGGAAGCGGTTTTATCGGGAAAAATTTATCGGCGTATTTTTATGAAGAATACGACATCGCTATTTTTGATAAATTTATAGATGAAACTTATTTTTCTAACTATCCGGACATAAAGACCTATAAAATGGATTTGGCGGCAGACACCATTTCCGAAGAGTTGCCAACGCCGGATTATATCATCAATTTGGCAAGCATTGTGACCGCCGAGCGTGATATGTCGCTGTTTGATGAGATGATTTCTTCCAATTTGAAAGTGTTGTTGAATCTTTATCAACGGTTTGGCAATGACAAGTGCTTGAAACTGTTTGTGCAATTTGGCAGTTCGGAAGAATATGGCTCGGAACACTCGCCTTTTGAAGAAACGCAGCGTGAAATTCCAACATCGCCTTATGCCTTAGTGAAACAGCTGGCGGGCAATACTGCCATTATGCTTTACCGC
>BNTP01000223.1 GCA_025996695.1 Bacteroidia bacterium
ACGACAAAAATCCCTTTGTTACGACTTCGTACTGAAAAGGCTTGTTGGCGTGAGGTGTCTCCGCTCGCCTGCGGGATAGCATGGGCGCTCGCAGGGACAGTGCGCTACCTTATAGCATTCCACAACAGAGATTAAAAATGTAACTGCCGAACAACTGACAGTCTTCCCCAATCCCGCCAAAGAAGAACTTTTCATACAATCCGATTTGCAGATCCGGAAAATTGAAATCTACACAGTATCCGGCGCTTTGCTGCTTTCGGAAAATAATTTCAATGGGAAAATATCCGTATCGGCTTTGCCGAAAGGTGTTTATCTGCTTAAGGTTTATAGCGGTAGTGGAGTAGCGGTCAGCAAGATTGTGAAAGAATAAGGAGGGTAATCAATAAATAAAACCTGTTAAGTCTTCAAGACTTAACAGGTTTAAGTATTAGATATGGAAGGGCTAATAAATTAAAAAATCAATTCCTGTTTCAGCATTTCGTAAATTTCTTGCCAAGGTTTCTTGTATAATTCGGTTGTTTCATTAACAAGTTGGGAATATGTTTTTGAAGTATAATATTTGTCTGTTGCGTCTAACTCACTCATTCCATAATCAGACATTAGTGATTGAAGTATGTCGCTGTCAATATGATAAATGGCACTATCAATTTTTCCTTTTGCGAGCGACAATGCTTGTAATGATTGTACCGTACAAAAACACATTTGGTGCGAAGGATTGCGCACAAGGTCATTCAAAAACTGTTCTTTTGCTATGTTGCCATTTAGGTAATCGTCTATTTGAGTGGCAATACGGTCATTTGCAACGGGTCCTTCGATGATGTCGTAATCATGCACCTGTTTTTTTGTCTTGTTTTTTCGATTAAGAACTACAAAATCAAGCCAATCGTCTGTATAATCATTAAAATGAAGAAATTTTATCCTGTCATTATCAACGAAAAACTCGTCAAAGTCAAATTCGGTAACAACTCCTTCTGTCCTTATTTTCTTGCCTTTCCGTACAGCCCAAGTTTCTGCCTGTTCCTTGAATTTTGTCACATAAAAACCTTGCCCGAAATCTTTCCCTGTTTCACACTTCGACAAATCAACTTCATCTATTTCCGTATAACTGCCATGATATAACTTCATCTTATTTCAGCCCTCCATTGTTCCGACAAACTTCATACATATCTCTTACTGCCCAAAATGGATTGTCGGTATGCAAAGCCCACCAACATTCATTGAGGTAATCCAAACCGCCGTATTGTTTCAAATATAGATAGGCTTTTGGTTTATTCATTTTATATGCGCGAGCAAATTGACTGATTATGAAAGCCATAAACAGTATTTTATTTTGCATTTCGCGGTCAAGTTCGCGTTTATTTTCAGTTGTAGCCATAATTTTTTCTTTCAAATATTTATGTACAAAATTACAATTTTTCTTTGAATTAAACCAAAGAGTTTCTAAACTTATCGAATTTTCAAAAGACAAAGGTACAACAAATTTTTAAGAATCCGATTTGCCGATACAGAAAATTGAAATCTACACATTATCCGGCGCTTTGCTGCTTTCGGAAAATAATTTCAATGGAAAAGTATCGGCTTTGCCGAAAGGTGTTTATCTGCTTAAGGTTTATAGCGGTAGTGGAGTAGTGGTCAGCAAGATTGTGAAAGAATAAATTTTCGCAAGATGTTTTTTAGACCTTCCATATCTTCGAGATATGGAAGGTCTGAAAAAGATTTGCCCCCTATTTTTACGGAAAATCATAAAAGTTTGGGTAGTATTTTTACGAAAAAAGTTGTAACTTTGCCCCGTATTTTTACGGAAAAGAAAATTATGGACTATTTCAAAAGAAAAATTGACTACGCATTGCTTGAATGGAAAAACGACAGACGGCACAAACCGCTGATGTTACGCGGTGCGCGGCAAATTGGCAAAACTTCTGCGGTGCGCAACCTGGGCAAAACGTTCAAATATTATGTGGAACTGAATTTTGAAGATACAGGACAGAAAATTAAAGATTTGTTTCAGGCAGGACATTCGCCTAAAAACATTTGCGAAAAACTGTCGGAAATAGTTGATACGCCAATAATTGCAGGTGAAACGCTGATTTTCTTCGATGAAATTCAGGAACATCTGCCTGCGCTGTCGCGTTTACGTTATTTCTACGAGCAATATCCCGAACTTCACGTTGTTGCGGCAGGTTCGCTACTTGAATTTGCGCTGGAAGAAATACCTTCTTTTGGTGTTGGCAGAATTGAGACAATGTTTATGTATCCGTTTTCGTTTCGAGAGTTTTTGCTCGCACAAGGACGCGATATGTGGGCAAAACTCATTGACGAGGCAACACCCGAAAAACCGCTTTCGGAAGGTGTACATGAAAAATTAGTTGAGGAACTGCAAACATTTTTGATAATCGGCGGAATGCCCGAAGTGGTGTCGGAATATGTCACAACGCACGATTTGTTGCGTTGCAGAAATGTGTTAAACAGTTTGCTTGTTATGTTTCGCAACGATTTTGCAAAGTACAAAAAGCGCGTTCCTGCGGCTCGAATTAACGAAGTTTTTACCTCTGTTGCGCACCAAGCCGAAGGAAAATTTGTTTACGAACACGTTTCGCAAAATCTGAATAACGAGCAGGTTAAGTCGTCTTTGCAACTTTTGCTTGATGCGGGTTTGTGCTACCAGATTACGCACAGTTCGGCAAACGGCGTTCCGCTCGGTGCCAACATAAATCCGAAAATTCGGCGTATAATTCCCTTTGACACGGGACTTTGTCAGCGAATTTTGAATCTTGACGTTTCGCACATTTTGCTTTCAAACGACTTTGACGTAATCAACAAAGGCGCGATTGCCGAAATTTTTGTTGCCTGCGAACTCAAAAAAGCCGCCTCGTGCTACACTGATGACGAACTTTACTGTTGGGTGCGCGAGAAGAAAAATGCAGATGCACAAATTGATTTTGTTGTTCAGCAGGGGCAAACGGTTGTGCCAATCGAAGTAAAATCGGGCAATAGCGGCAAAATGCAAAGTATGTGGGTGTTTTTGAACGAAAAAGAATCGGAATACGGCATCAGAACTTCGCTCGAAAATTTTGCGGTGTATGATAAAATCAAGGTTTATCCGCTGTATGCAATCGGAAATGTTGTGTAAATGTCCGGCTTTGCCGAAAGATGTTTATCTGCTTAAGCGGTAGTGGAATTGCGGTCAGTAAGATTGTGAAAGAATAAGGGGGGGTAATCACTAAATAGAGTCTGTCCATAAATTACAAATATCAGACAGAGAATGTTTTAAGTGTCAAAAAAAACATTACCTTTGCGGTATGAAAATGCAATTATTCGAGCCGCTACGGCTGAAATTTGAGAATGCGAATTG
>BNTP01000224.1 GCA_025996695.1 Bacteroidia bacterium
AAAAATTAAAAGGGCTTGAAACAGAGTTTAAAGACCTTTACAACAAACACGCCCCAACTATCATCGGGACTGTTGCCGTGCGTGAGTTCAAAAAAAACTTTCAAGATGGCGGCTTTTTTGGCGAGCGATGGAAAGAAGTAAAACGGCGCACCGACCCCAAAAACTTCTCCACCGTAACGCGCGGCAAAAATAAGGGCGAGGTAAAAGCCAACGCGTGGGCGCGCCAATGGCGGCAGCGGCACTGCAGACAGCACTTACACCGTAGAAAGTGCAGCATCACCCTGCCCACTCCTGACAGGAAGGGCTATACTTTTGGCGGCTGGTACGCAAGCAGCGACCTGACTACGGGCGGCACAGTTACCACTATCGCCGCAAGCAGCACAGGCAACAAGGAGTTTTGGGCAAAATGGACGGCTACAACCTACACCATCACTTACCACGCCAACGGTGGCAGTGGTGCAACTGACAGCATTTACACCATTTACACCATTTACACCATCGAGAGTGCAGACATCTATCTGCCCACACCGAGCAAAGGGGGCGATCCCTTTTAGGGCTGGTACGCCGATAGCACCCTGAGGGTAGGCGGCGTCGTGAGTACAATTCCAACAGGTAGCTCGGGTGATAAAGAATTTTGGGCAAGATGGACACCCCCGCTCACATTCATTGTAACCTTTGACGGCAATGGAGGCAGTGCTATCGCTCCCCTAACGATAGGCGAATATGAAAAAATACCCAAGCCTGCCGACCCTACGCGCCCGGGCTTCACCTTTGGCGGATGGTATAGCAACAACACAGCGTATGATTTCGACACGCGCATAACGGAGGCTACGACGCTTACAGCAAAATGGATAAAATATACGGTCATATTCAATTCTCGCGAGGGCAGCACGGTGCCTTCTCAAACGGTTGAGCAACATGGCGCCACCGTGACCAAACCCGTTGACCCTACTCGCACGGGCTATTCTTTTGCCGGTTGGTATTACGAAGAGTACCGCTATGGAAACGGTAGATGCCCCTAAATTGCGAATTTACCCCAACCCGACGGCAAACGAGGTTTACATCAACGGTGCCAATGGTGCGGAAGTGATGGTGTACAGTCAAATCGGCAAATTGCTGCATCGCACCCGCGAAAGTCGCATAGATTTCTCAGGCTATCCTAACGGTGTTTATCTGCTGCGGATAGGTGCGGAAACTTTGAAGGTGGTGAAGAAGTAAAACAGGCTCGTGCCTATATCGTGCTAATAGGACCTCATTTTCTTAACTTAATGCCATTACCCCACTACAGGGCTACCTCCGAATCATGACAATCATTCAATCACACGAATCATAGATCAGACAATCACACGAATCACAGTTCAGTCAATTAATTGATAAACGCCAAAATCTCACCTTTCTGAACTTGCGCGCCTTGCTTGACATACGTGCCGACGATTGTGCCGCCGTATCCGACCGGGACAGGTTCGATGCCGTAGGCATTCTGAATATAGCAAAGATTAGTGCCTTTTTCGATGGACGCACCCTCAAACGGAGCGGTTGAGGCATTCATCATATCGTATTGCCAAATGACTTGACCGCTACATGGGGCGTGCACAGGTTTCGCGAAAGGATATACTGCAGTGATTTCTTCAAAACTGAACATCGGAATTTCTACTACCGGACGTTTGACGATAATTGGCGTGCCCACTTTTTCTTTGGCATCTTCCAATTCCTTGTTAAAACGCTCTTTTGCAGCACCTGATTTCATATCGCGGTATTGCCGTTCGTGCATCGCAAATTCAAACAACTCTTCCTGATCCGGCCCTTCTTCCCAACCTAATTCTTGCATTTCCTTGCGGTAACGGTCTAATTCGTCGGAGAATGGGGCTTGCGGATCGCCATCGTAAAATTCCAAATTATTGGCTTTTGCCAATTCTATGATTTCCGGAGCTAATGTTCCGGGTAGTTTGCCTGTTTTTCCGAGAATCATGTTCCAACTGTCTTTGTCAATCATAGAAAAACGCGGTTCGTTTTTCGCTGCAGCAAAGATATTCATCAGAGCGGTATTTTTCACATATTGACTGAAAGGAGTCACCAACGGCGGATTTCCCAGCATCGGCCAGATATTTTCCACCTCATTAAATAGTTGAACGAGCAGGTTATTCAGTGTCACTTCTTTCTTGCCATTTTGCTTGAGTGCCATATTGATGGCATTGTGCATGCCTTTCAAATCGGCCATCATCGAACCCATCATGCCGCCGGGCAAACCGCAACCGACCAATAAAGAGGTCATAATCTTATTTCCGGGATCAATGAAAAAGCCTAAGAAATCGTCGATGAACGTTTGTGTCAGGCGGCGGGCTTCCATGTTGGCTTCCATGTTGATTTCCGGCACTACGAAACCGGCATCTTTTAACATCGCTTGAATCGTGATAACATCCGGATGAACCATCCCCCAAGAAAGCGGTTCCATCGCCACATCTAAGTAATCGACGCCATTTTTGGCGGCTTCCAACATGGATGCTACGGAAAAGCCGGGGCCTGTGTGGCCGTGATATTGGATAGGAACATTCGGATGACGTGTTTTAATTCCGTTGATAATTTGGCCTATACTTTGTGGTCGCCCGATTCCTGCCATGTCTTTCAAACAGATTTCTTCCGCGCCGGCTTCGATGAGTTGTGTCGCCAGATTGACGTAGTAATCAACCGTGTGAATCGGGGAGTGGGTGATGCACAGCGAGGCTTGCGGAATCATTCCGGCTTCTTTGGCGTACTGAATCGACGGAATAATGTTGCGCGGATCGTTCAATCCGCAGAAAATACGGGTGATGTCTACGCCTTGCGCGCGTTTCACTTTGTACATCAACTTTCGCACATCGGACGGCACGGGATTCATACGAAGTCCGTTCAAGCCGCGGTCAAGCATGTGGGTTTGTATCCCGACTTTATTAAACGGTGCGGTAAACTCGCGAACCGCCAGATTTGGATTTTCACCATACAGCAGATTGACTTGTTCAAAAGCGCCACCATTCGTTTCTATCCGGGCAAAACAGCCCATATCAATGATTACGGGGGCAATCTGTTTTAATTGATCAACTCTCGGTTGATATTTACCGGACGATTGCCACATGTCCCGATAAACTAAGCTAAATTTAATTTCTTTCGGCATATTATGAAATATTAACAAAGATAAAATCAGATATAATTAACTTCCGGCGAGAGTTCGATGCCAAACTGCTCTTGGACGGTTGTTTGAATTTCTTTCGCTAAATTGACAATATCGTCCGCTGTGGCGTTGTTTTTGTTGACGAGCACCAGCGGATTTTTGTCGTACACAGCAGCTCCTCCGAGCGATTTTCCTTTCATTCCAC
>BNTP01000225.1 GCA_025996695.1 Bacteroidia bacterium
TGTCCTCTCCGCTATTGAGCCTACACGTTTCCACCATAATGGTAGCCTACACCCTGTTTGGCTTCATCTTCCTCAACAGCCTGATAGCAATCGTCCAAAAGTCGCGCATGGAACAGCAGCAAACCTACAGCCTCATCTGTTTATATCCCGCGTTATTGTTTCTCGGCGCAGGAATTTTCCTCGGCGCGGTATGGGCAAACATCTCGTGGGGACGCTACTGGGGCTGGGACCCCAAAGAAGTGTGGGCACTCATCACGTTCCTGCTCTACAGCCTGCCCATCCACCAACGCCATTTATCATTATTTGCCAAACCGCTTTATTTCCATTGCTATTGCATAGTTGCCTTCCTAAGCGTGTTAATCACGTACTTTGGCGTAAATTATTTCCTTGGCGGGATGCACAGTTACGCGGGATAAATTCTGTAGTAGAGACTGTTGTTAAAGAGTTTTCGCGGCGCGTCCAATTTTATTTTGTCAGTTGCCTATGTAATTTATTGTGTTTCAGAGGTTTATTATCCATTGGCAGTTGCATCATCTTTCTCCGGTCCCCAAGGTTCCGGCGTTGAGGCAGGGTTGAATGGATTAAAATACTCGATGTGCTGCGTGTCCAAGTATTTCAGAAAATACGGTAAGCGTTCTTTGAAATCGGCTTCATTTTTTCGTTCGGCAGGCGACCAGGCATCTTCTGCAATGACTGCCAAGCGAGGGAAAGTCATAAAATCGAGCCGTTTTTTATCGGCAATGCGCTCTGTCCAAATATTTGCCTGAATGCCTAAGATTTGACTTTCGTGCCCCGTCAATCGCGCTTGAATGCTTTCAGGAAAGCGGTAGGCTACCTCCAAAGTATTGAAAGCACCACCCCACCGCCGACCGATTTTGTGCGAATCGTCCTGCACAAAATCGAAATAGCACGGGATACGCGGCGAAAGGATGACGCGAAAACCCTCTTTCAAGGCTTTGTCCAACACCTGAGGCTTGTCGTGTCGCCACCACATCACGAGCATATTATCGGCAGGCGCACCGGATTCAATGATTTCATCCCAGCCAATCACGGTTTTGCCCAAGTCGGCAATGATTTCGCAGGCTCGGCGCACAAAATAATGCTCCAGTCCCACCTCATCGCCTAAATTATTGTCGCGGATGAATTGCTGTATTTGCGGGTCGGTTTTCCACACCTGGTTTCCAAAATGCACCTCATCGCCACCGATATGGATGTAGGGAGCCGGAAAAAGGGCTGCCACCTCCGTCAATACATTTCGGAGAAAAGTATAGGTGGTTTCTGCTGCCGGATAAAACGTAAACCCCGCCCAGCGTCCCGTGCCGCCGGTCGAAAACTCCGGATAGGCGCGATAGACCGCCGTAGCGTGTCCGGGCATATCAATTTCAGGGATGACTTGGATGTGTCGCTCTCGTGCATATTCAACGATTTCCCGAATATCGTCCTGCGTATAAAAAGCGCGAGGTGCTTTGCGGTCGCTCCAGTTTCCCTCCGCGCCCACGCCCGTCAATGCCGGATATTGTTTGATTTCAATGCGCCATCCGGTTTCATCGGTCAGGTGCAAATGATAGCGGTTCATTTTGAGGCGAGCCAGCATATCTAATTGTTGCATAACGACTTCTTTGCCAAAGAAATGACGCGACACATCAAGCATCAATCCGCGCCACGCAAAGCGAGGCTCATCCACGATGGTCATACAGGGGATGCGCCCGAGGCTATCCGGCAGTTGCAGCAATGACTGTTTGGCATAGAACACCCCCGTTTCCGATGCGGCGTAACACGTAATTTTCTGTGGTGTGATGACCAAACGGTAATACTCCTCGCCGTGATTTTTTTCCGTCACCACAACCATTGCCTCCGTTGCAGGCTGCTTTGTTGCCGCAAAATACCCTTTCCCAAGCGTGACCGACTGAGGAGTTGGGATAATGGGATGTGCCTGTGCCACAATTGCTCCTAAGCAGAGGGCTAAAATGATGTATTTAATTTTTGTTGTCATATCCGATAATCATTATTTATTTTCTGTCTTTCCATGGCCACGCACCAATTCGTTTGTTCATGCGCTCAATCAACTCCTCGGCTGTAATCCCTTTAGCCCATGCTCTCTCGAATGCCTCATCATATTGAGGCATTTCATCTGTATACTCTCTCGTTTGTGCATGTCGCACCGGTTGTAACTGTTCCATAATTTATCTGTTTTTAGATGAATAATTTTCTGCAAAGTTAGCATTATTTTTTGAATAATGAAGAGAATGAATTTATTTTCAGCAACTTTTGCTTTTTATCAAAAAATTCCCGTCTCAATTTCTTGAAACGGGAATTTAGTTATTAAATTATTCTTTACTTCACTTCCTCAAAATCCACATCCTGAACCTCGTCGGAAGCGCCGCTCTGGGCCTGCCCGCCAGCATTAGCATTAGCCTGCTGCCGAGCCTGGTCAAACGGATTGCCACCAGCTCCCGCGAATGGGTCGCCCGGATTGCCGGCGCCTGCGTTATACATCTCTTGGCTGGCGGCTTGGAAGGCTGTGTTTACTTCGGAGATGCAGGATTCGATGCCTGACAAATCTTGCGATTTATGCGCGTCTTTCAACTTGCTCAAAGCCGCTTCGATCGGAGCTTTTTTATCGGCAGGAATTTTATCACCCAACTCTTTCAACTGCTTTTCCGTTTGAAAAATCACGCTATCGGCCTTGTTCAGAGTGTCAATTTTCTCCTTTTCTTTCTTGTCCGATTCGGCGTTGGCTGCTGCCTCGTCTTTCATCCGTTGGATTTCGGCATCGCTCAGGCCGCTGGACGCTTCGATACGGATACTTTGTTCCTTGCCGGTGGCTTTATCTTTGGCAGATACGCTCACCACACCATTGGCGTCGATGTCGAACGTTACTTCAATTTGAGGTACGCCGCGTGGTGCCGGCATGATGCCATCCAAGTGAAATTTGCCGATGGTCTTGTTCTGATTTGCCAACGGGCGTTCGCCTTGCAGGACGTGAATTTCCACCGATGGCTGGTTGTCGACCGCCGTCGTAAACGTTTCTGACTTCTTGATGGGGATAGTCGAGTTGGCGTCAATCAGTTTCGTCATCACGCTACCCATCGTTTCAATACCCAAAGAAAGCGGAGTCACATCCAACAACACCATGCCGCCCAAATTGCTGTCGCCGGCTAAGATACCGCCTTGAATGGCGGCACCTACGGCTACCACTTCGTCCGGATTCACATTTTTAGAAGGCTCTTTACCGAAAATTTGTTTCACTTTGTCCTGAATAGCAGGGATACGCGTTGATCCACCTACCAAGATGACTTCGGTAATATCTCGTGCTGTCACGCTCGCATCTTTCAATGCTTTTTCGC
>BNTP01000226.1 GCA_025996695.1 Bacteroidia bacterium
CTTGATTTGAGGAAACGCGGCATGAATTTTTTCCAAAATACGAGCCGCCAAATGTTCAATAAGATTGGACGGAATCGCCATTTCTCGGTCAATCAGGGCAAATACTGCTGCATAATTGATAGTATCGTTCAAATCGTCGGTCTGCATCGCGCGCGAATCAATACCAATCAAATGATTATGATTGGGCGGAATGCCTTGTACCTGGAAGATTATGTGATGGCGATTCAACATTTCAATCAAGTCATCAAAGCCAAGCCCTATTTGGCGGAACCGTATCTCTATCGGGCGATTGCAAAATACAGTTTGGACGATTTTACCGGTGCGGAAAAGGATTTGACGCTCTGTCTTGATCGCAATCCGTTTCTCACGCAAGCCTATTGGTGTCGCGGGGCGAGTCGACAAAATTTGGGCGATTACGAAAATGCGATTGACGACTACACGCAAGGATTGAAATTTCTGCCGGAAGATAAGCAGATGTTGCTCAATAGAGCTATCGCCTACGCCCAAATCAAGCAGTTGGATGAGGCTCTTGCCAATTTAGATTTATTGATAACCTTTCAATCGCGGTATCCGCAGGCCTATTTGGCGCGAGGTTCGGTCTATAGCGAGAAAGGGGACACGCTTCAAGCTTTTTCCGATTACAACAAAGCCTTGGAACTCGACAAAAATTATGCTTCCGGTTATGCCCAACGCGGCATGCTCTATTTGCAGCAAGAAAATTACACACAGGCGCTACAAGACTACAATCAAGCCATTTTGTTGGAATCCGACCGAGGCGGCTATTATGTGAATCGCGGGTTGATAAAATACCACCTCAATGATTTGCGGGGTGCCATGACGGATTACGACAAGGTCATAACCATGGAAACGCACAATCAGCTGGCTCTGTATAACCGTGCTTTGCTCCGTTCGCAAGTGGGCGATACTTATGGCGCGATTGCCGATTTTAACAAGGTAATTGAATGGGAACCGGACAATTTTATGGCGATGTACAACCTCGCCTTGCAAAATAATGAGGCCAAAAACTATCCTGAAGCCATTGCGCTCTTGGACAAAGTGCTGAAAGAATATCCTGTTTTCGTGCCTGCCTACCATGCTCGTGCCGAATTGAAGCGCAAAACAGGCGATTTGAAAGGCTACGACAAAGATTATTGGTATGCCTACGATTTGGAGCAAAAATTACAAAAACAACGGGCACAAGGCATGGTGATTACGGGCAAAGCCGTGCTGCCTGCGGGCACCGACACAGCCGAAAATGCGGACGATGACTCGAATAAAACACGCGAGAAATCGGACAAAAACATCCATAAATTCAATCGCCTCATGGTGGCGGATAAAGTTGAAGAGCGGCAATCCAAATACAAGGACGAATTGCGTGGACGGGTGCAAGACAGGGAGGTGACCATCGAGTTGGTGCCCGCATTCGACACTGCCGGCGATGCCGACAATGAAAAATCCGATTTCAATCGGGGTTACGCGCTGAATATGCAAAAAGACCACGCGGCGGCTCTTCGGGCTTATGACGAAGCCATCCAACGCAATCCCGAATTTGCGGAAGCTTATTACAATCGTGGTTTGACGCACCTCTACCTGGGCGAAACCGACCAAGGCATCGCCGACCTGAGCAAAGCAGGCGAACTCGGCTATATCAACGCTTATTCCGTCATCAAAAAGATGACAACGGAAAGTTAAAATTTGTCGTGAACCCGCTCTAATAAAACAACATTTTCTACATGCTGTGTGTGCGGAAACATATCGACCGGCTGCACGCGCGTCACTTTGTATTTGACGTCTAACAGGCTCAAATCTCGCGCTTGTGTGGCCGGATTGCAACTCACATAGACTATTTTTCGCGGTTCGGCAAATAGAATCGTGTCAATCACATCGTCGTGCATGCCGGCACGAGGTGGGTCGGTAATAATCACGTCCGGGCGACCGTATTCGGCGATAAATGCCGTGTTCAGCAAATCTTTCATGTCGCCTGCGAAAAAGAGCGTATTGTTGATGCCGTTGATTTTCGCATTGACTTTTGCGTCTTCGATTGCTTCCGGAACATACTCTATTCCAATGACTTGCTTACAGCGTTGTGCAATAAAATTGGCAATCGTTCCTGTGCCTGTATAAAGGTCATAAACCAATTCTTCACCCGTCAAGTCGGCGAAGTCGCGCGCCACTTTATACAATTCATAAGCCTGCTCGCTATTGGTTTGATAGAATGATTTGGGACCTATTTTGAATCGTAATCCTTCCATTTCCTCAAAAATATGGTCGTTGCCTTTGAACACCACAACTTCTTGGTCGGTAATCGTGTCGTTGGCTTTTTGATTGACTATATATAATAAGGATGTGATTTCGGGAAATTTATCTGCTAAATGCTGCATCAATGCGTTGATTTTTTCCTTATCGTCTTCAAAAAACACGACAATCAGCATCAATTCACCCGTGGTGGACGTGCGGATGATGATGTTGCGCATCAATCCGGCCTGATTTCGCAAGTTAAAAAAAGAATAGCCGTTTTTTAGGCAGAAACCTTTGATTTCCAAACGAATAGCATTGGACGGATCGGCTTGCAACCAACATTTTTTGATGTCCATCACTTTGTCAAACATGCTTGGGATGTGAAATCCCAGCACATTCATGTCGTCAAATTGCTGTCCCGACTGCAGCTCTTCCATTGTCATCCATCGCCAATCCGAGAACGTGTATTCCAATTTATTACGATAGAATTGAGTTTTTTTAGAACCGAGAATCGGTGAAACCGAAGGCAATTCAATTTTCCCGATACGGGTCAAATTGTCTGTAACTTGCTGCTGTTTGTACCGAATTTGTTCAGAGTAAGGCAGGATTTGCCATTTACACCCGCCACACAAGCCATAATGTTCGCAAAAAGCTTCCGCACGCTGTTCCGAATATTTATGAAAATAGACGGCACGCCCTTCTGCATAACTGTTTTTTCGACGAGTCAATTGAATATCAACCACATCGCCCGGCACCACAAACGGCACAAAAATCACCCAATCGTTGTACTTCGCAATCGCTTTACCTTCGGCGGCAAGGCCTGTGATGGTAATTTGCTCTAAAATCGGCAATGTTTTTTTAGTTCTCATGATATAACTTATGCGTATTCTAACACGTTGACTACTTTTCGCTGTTTTAATGCTCGCGTGCCCCAATGGCTTTCGACCAGTGCAGGAGTTGCTTCTTTTTTAAATTTTATGCACTGAAATGTCATGAAATCCGTTTCATAATTGGCACACATACATCCCACTCGCCCAATTTCACGTGTATATTCATTATCAGCACCCTGTTCATCGAATGAACCGTTTGCTGTAG
>BNTP01000227.1 GCA_025996695.1 Bacteroidia bacterium
GAATCCATTCCGGTAAATACATAATGCAACCTATTTAGGTGGCACAAAGTTATATCAAAAAAGTGGAATATCCAAAGGTTTATGCCACTTTTTTGCGTAAACTACCTAAATTTTTGCGGAGTTAGGGGTTAATTAAGAATTATTTCGTACCTTTGGGGGCGAAATAAAAAGAGTTTTCAAATCAATGACGAAAAAGACTTCTGCATCCTCCAAAGATGCGCAATCAGAGAATACATCCAAGTTTCAGGCATTCTTCAAGAGCAGTGCCACACACTATATATTCGGATTATTCATTTTGATGTTTGCACTTTTTGCAAGCGTCGCGATGGTTTCATTCTTTTTTACCGGCACTGTCGACCATGATTGGGCGAGAGAAACATCTCTTTTCCATTTTGGACGCATTGACGCCAATAGTCAAAATTGGATGGGTATGCGCGGAGCTATTTTGAGTGACAACCTGATGCACGATTGGTTCGGTATAGCCAACTTTTTCTTGCTGGCATTTTTGGTTTTTCTCGCCTTACACCTGATGAAAGCGCGCTATGTGAATCTATTCCGAACCTTTGTAATCTGCACAGCATTAACGATTTGGACTTCCATCGCGCTCTCGTTTGCGTTTCTTATTTTTGAGAAAATTGTTGAGCCGGCAACCAATGGCGAAATGCTCGAGGAGTTTATTTACATTGGTGGCCCTCACGGAAAGATCATGAGGGGCTGGCTAATTGATAATTTAGGCATTCCGGGTACAATCCTTGCCATTTTACTATCATTGATCGTCGTCTTAGCATTGATTTCCTCAAAAACAATCCCTTTCCTGATAAACCTGACCGCAAAAAAAGCAAAAGAAAAGAAAGATGATGATGATTTAGATTCCTTAGAAAATCGTCATAGCGTTGCGGGCAACGATCCGCAATCCCAAAAAGAAAAGAAGACCTCTTGGTGGCAAAAAACCTTCAAATTTTCAAAAGATGTCGACGACGACCCAATAGAGCCAATCGACCACAAACCCAAAATTTTAGTTGAGGATGACACTCACAAAGAAAAACCATTTATCCCCCAATCCTCTAACGATGGCTTTGAAATCGTCATCGCACCGGACGAAGATACCCTCTCGACTGTAGAAACGGGGAGGGCGTTTCCACGAACAAAGGCGACAAACAACACCGACGGCGACAAAGAAGGCGACGAAATCCTGAAAGAATTAGGGCCTTTCGACCCCACTTTGGACTTGTCGCACTATCAACTTCCGATGTTGGATTTCTTGAAAAGATACGAATCCAACGACACGGTCATTGACATGGATGAGCAAAACGAAAATAAAAATCGCATCATCACCACGCTGGGGCATTATAATATTCCTATCAAAAATATCAAAGCTACGGTAGGTCCGACTATCACGCTCTACGAAATCGTGCCCGAAGACGGCATTCGCATCTCAAAAATCAAGAATTTGGAAGACGACATCGCGATGAGTTTGCGTGCTGAGGGCATTCGTATCATCGCACCAATGCCCGGAAAAGGAACAATCGGGATTGAAGTGCCAAACAAGGACAAGAAAATTGTGTCGATGTATTCGATTATCGCGTCCAAAAAATATCAGGAATCCAACTACGAACTTCCTATTGCGTTGGGAAAAACCATTACCAATGAGGTATTTATGGTCGATTTGGCTAAAATGCCCCACTTGTTGGTGGCGGGAGCTACGGGACAAGGGAAATCGGTTGGCTTGAATGCCGCCATTACTTCCTTATTATATAAGAAACATCCGGCAGAATTGAAATTTGTGCTCGTCGACCCGAAAATGGTCGAGTTTAGCATCTATTCTACGATTGAAAAACATTTCTTGGCAACCCTTCCCGATGCCGAGAAACCAATTATCACCGACTTTACGAAAGTGATTGCCACGCTCAATTCACTGACAACAGAAATGGACGACCGTTATAAATTGTTGGAAAAAGCAGGATCGCGCAATGTGAAGGAGTACAACGAAAAATTTATCAACCGTCGACTCAATCCGATGAAAGGGCATCGCTACATGCCGTATATTGTGGTTATTATCGACGAATTTGGCGACTTGATTATGACAGCCGGCAAGGAAATCGAACTGCCGATAGCCCGCATCGCCCAAAAAGCGCGTGCGGTGGGGATGCACATGATTATTGCCACACAACGTCCTACAACCAACATCATCACCGGCACCATCAAGGCGAATTTCCCTGCACGGGTAGCTTTTCGCGTAACTTCGGCGATTGATTCGCGCACGATTTTGGACGGCGGCGGTGCCAACCAGCTGATTGGACGAGGCGATTTACTATTCTCGCAAGGCAGCGACTTGACGCGCGTGCAATGTGCCTTTGTAGACACGCCCGAAGTAGAAAAAATATCCCAATTCATCGGCAATCAACAGGGCTATCCCACCACTTATCCGCTACCGGAACCAATCGCAGAGGGCGGTGGCGAAGGGTTTGGAGGTAGTAATGCCGCTGGCATAGAAGACCTGGACCCGCTGTTTGAAGAAAGCGCTCGCCTGATTGTCATTCACCAGCAAGGATCTACCTCCCTGATTCAGCGCAAATTTTCGATTGGCTACAACCGTGCCGGTCGTCTCATGGACCAACTAGAAAAAGCCGGCATTGTGGGCCCAACGCAAGGCAGCAAACCTCGGGAAGTTTATATTCAAGACGAAGCCGGTTTGGAGCGGATTTTTAGTGATTTGAAATAAAGAATAAACAAACTGTCATATTGATTTGGGATTTGTGGCTAAAAGATCCTGAGGTTGGAATCTGGTCGGGAACGCCGATATCGGCGATGAAACAAAATAACGATTTGTTTTACGAACTCTGCGAGTATGCATCATTGAACGTCCTTGGATTGGGTGTCGATGATAGAATTTGAAAATCATCACCAATATCGCTGAACGATCATATTGTCATGGCATGGTGCTTTGCAAACGTCTTGCATTGGGTGTCGATGATAGAATTTGAAAATCATCACCAATATCGCTGAACGATCATATTGTCATGGCATGGTGCTTTGCAAACGTCTTGCATTTATTCGCGATTTATTCATCTCACCAAAAAAAGCACTGACTCCCGACGAGTCAGTGCTTTTCTTCGATAGTTTTTATTTGGTTTTTTCGTCCAGATAGGTTTTCTCGGGAAACCCTTATCGGGGTTAGGCATGCTCGTTTAACTAACAAGGCAATACCTTGTTACACATCAACAGGCGACAAGAACTCAGTTCGAGTTATAACATTATAAATACCCAACGCAAGATGTCAATATCCCGGCTTCTCGGTGACCCCTATTAACCTCTGGACCAGC
>BNTP01000228.1 GCA_025996695.1 Bacteroidia bacterium
CAAGCGAAGCGGAGGGCACTGAAAAAGTCCCTTTTTTGCACATTTACCCCCTTTACAGAGCCTGTGGAAGGGGTAAAATTGGATTTTGAGGGGTTTTTCAGTGCCCTCGCGAAGCGCAGTGCGGGGTGTGCTAAGCACCCCATATGACAGAACAAGCCGCAACAGGACTCGAAAGTCCTATTATGGCTTGCATTGTATGTGTGTGAAAACGGGATTTAACGCCGGAAGCGCGCGGACGCGACGACGCGCTTGCGCAGATCGGCTTTTGCACGGGAATTTACCCCCTTCCTCCCCCGTAAACTACTGACAATGAGGGAACTATGAGCGATATTTTTTTATAGTCTTCCATCTGTCTTATGCACATTGAGCAGCAAAGATACAAACTATTTTCATATAATCACACATTGTTTGACGATTTTAACATTATTTTGCTTTTAATCGCATGCCTGTGGCGTGCCGGACGCGTCGCGGCTCGTCATTTTCCACCAAAAACAATCTTCCACTTACCGCCCCGTTTCACATATTTGGAGCTTTGGGTATCCTCAGAACCGTCACCATAGATAATTTTGGTCTGCACTGTTGCCGTTTCGCCATCTTCGGCAATGGTTTCTTCCAGAATCTCAAAACTTTTAACGCCGGCTTTTATTTCAAAACCTTGCGCGGCACTTGCCTTTACTTTCTCTGCAAGGGCTTTTATTTGAGCATCTACCTGTTTTTGACCTTGATCTTTTGCTTCATCGCCCTGATCAATGTTGGCAAAATAAATATCAAGCCCCTTTTCGTAGTTTCCTTTTTGAAACTGGGTGTAGATACTTTTTTCGATGTCAGCAGGACTCTTACCGCCGCCACAACTACTTACAGCCAACATTGCGAGGACTGCAACCAATAAACTCATTACTTTTTTCATACGCTTTTTAATTTAAAATTTATAAATAAGAGAACTATTTTCGTTATTGTAAATGTCCGACGGGAAAATAAAACTACCCGAAAACACCGGCATATTTGCCACTTCGCTCCGTTTTCCGTTCGTAACGTCCTTTCCGGCAAGCTGATAAATGTACCATACCAGTTCGGTGCAATACATTTTTGTTGAATCCTCCAACGCATAATCGTGGTCAAAAAGCACGCCTTTGTGCCACAATCGCACCGCTTGTCGGGCAGCAATTGACCGAATATCAAGCGAATCTCGCAACCGATACACTGCGCCACGTTGCGTCCGGTCTGTTGAAAAAAATTGCTTGGGCGATTCCATTTTGATGCAATCTTCGGTTTCGCCGTTTTCCCGTTCGCCGGGAGCTATGTGAACAATCATAAACGCAGAATCAAATTTGACCACAATGCCCGAATGGCTGTAAATTCCTTCCGGATCGGCAATAATCACCGCTCGCGATTTCGCCCCCAATCCCCGCCTGAAAACCAAATCGCCCTCGGCAAAATCGATGCCACTTATGTCGGCTGCCGCTTCGCTTTGGGGGGAACATGCGGCAAACAGCACGATAATGATTATCGACAGATTTGTGAAATTGGAAAATTTGTTGTGCATCCGTTCATCCATCCTTAGAAGAGACTATATCGACAATATTCGAAGCGTATTCAACAAATCACGATTGATAGGCTTGTCGTCTTTGATGGCTTTTGAGAACGGGACATAGACAATTTTATCGTTTTGAATCCCCATCATCACGTTGCGTTGGTCTTCCAGCAGGGCCTCAATGGCTGCAGCGCCCATGCGACTTGCCAAAATACGGTCGCTCGCGGTGGGTGAACCACCGCGCTGAAGATGTCCAAGAATGGTTACACGCACGTCATACTGCGGATAATCCTTTTTTACACGTTCTGCCATGCCCATCGCGCCGCCGGTGACTTCACTTTCTGCCACAAGGACAATGCTGCTATTTTTGGATTTGCGGAAACCGTTGTGAATCAGCTCCTCCAACTGGTCAACTTCCTGCCAAATTTCGGGAATAATCGCTGCCTCTGCACCCGAAGCAATCGCGCCATTGAGAGCCAAAAAGCCCGCATTGCGTCCCATGACTTCAATGAAAAACAGACGCTCATGCGACGAAGCCGTGTCGCGAATCTTATCCACCGCTTCCATAATCGTGTTGAGAGCCGTGTCGTAGCCAATCGTGGTATCCGTGCCAAACAAATCGTTGTCAATCGTGCCGGGCAATCCCACAATCGGGAAATTATATTCTTGTGCAAAAATACGCGCACCGGTTAGCGAACCGTCGCCACCAATCACGACTAAAGCGTCGATGCCTTCTTTCTGAATTGATTCGTAGGCCTGTTTGCGCCCTTCGGGTTCACGAAATTCCACACAGCGCGCCGTCTTCAAAATCGTGCCGCCCTGCTGGATGATATTACTGACATTGTTAGTCTTAAACTCCACAATTTCGCCCGACAAAAGCCCTCTGTAGCCTCTATAGATGCCTTTAACTTTTAAATTATTGTAAATAGCTGCCCGCGTCACCGCCCGAATAGCTGCGTTCATACCCGGAGAATCCCCTCCGGAAGTCAAAATGCCGACTGTTTTTATTTCGCTCATGATGTTTGTTTATATTCAGAGCGTTAAAACCGCCCCCGAAAAATTCACTGACAAAGGTACAAACTATTTTCGAGAATTACAAACTTGCAAATCATCTTTTTATTTCTCTAATTGAAACGAACTGCGTCCGATGCGATTGCCGTCGGCAAAAATGTCTACACGGTAGGTGCCGGGGAGGAGCATTTCTTCGATGCTCCAATAGATGCTGAGGGGCATTTCTTCGCCTGTGTATTCGATGGTGCGCTTGGCGGAATACGAAATTTTCTTGTTTTCAAACGCGAAGACATTGCCTGCTCTTTTGACCAAAACATCGTCGTCAGGCTTCTGAATGCGGATATAAACGACTTTTACGCCCGGGTCGGCGGTGACATTTTTGTTGATGGTGAAATTTACTTCCAATTTCTCCATCTTTTTAATTTTGTTGGTCGTCTTATTTTTTTTGTCAAGTCCGTGCACATTCACATTGCTTGCATCCAATTTGGAGGCGATTTGCACGGTTTCCGTCAATTTTTCTTTCTCGGTCGAGAGTTGAGAAACGGTTTCCGTAGCCTGTTGATAACGCTCGCTCATTTCCTCATTAGCCTGCATCAACTCCTTGTTGAGTCGATCCAAAGAGTCGATTTGGACGATGTAACCACGCATAATCGCACGCAAAGTCTCTAATTCGTTTTTCAAATCGCGTATTTTCTTGGCATCCG
>BNTP01000229.1 GCA_025996695.1 Bacteroidia bacterium
GTGATTAATGTGGATAAAAACACGCCCGATTCTGTCTATAATTTTCAATTTTTGATTGACGCCTTTGCTTCTGACACGCCTGCTGATACGACTAAAACGCCGATGCACATTGCGTTACGGAATATCTCGCTGAAGGGCGGGCGCATCCATTACAATGCGGATTCGTTGGACGTGCTGATGTCTGATTTTCAGACGAAAATAGATTGTCCGTCCATCAACCTTGCCGCATTGAACGTTACTGTCAAACAACTGTCTTTCACGGAAAGTCGCGGGCTTGAACTCAAAAATCTGCACCTGCAAGCCAAATCAAAAGATAACACGCTGACTATCAATGATTTTTTGCTCGAACTGCCCCATTCTAACTGTCATTCCCGCGCAGGCGGGAATCCCACCATACAAATCCCACTCGCTCTACTGTCGGGGGATTCCCGTTTGCGTGGGAATGACCTACTCCGCCTCCCCATTACCGGACAAATTGATTTTCAAGACATTGCGATGTGGGTGCCGGCAGTAAAAAATTTGACGGAAACATTGACATTCAAGGGAAATCTCAGTAGCGCATTTCCGGAAATCGCATTGGATTCTTTGCAGGTCGATTATGGCGAGCACATTCATTTGCGTGCCACCGGTTCTATTCAGGATTTTCAGCATTTTGAGACTTCGCCTGTTCGGTTGGATTTGAAAAAGCTGTCGATTGATGCGGTGGGGATGAAACACATTTTGGGAATTGCCAACGTAGGGGCGTTGTATGCAACCCCTCTACCGGGCAGAGTCGCCCTCACAGGCGCAGTACAGGGCACATTGTCCGATTTGGCATTAAACATGCTGTTGCAAAGCGACAAAGGCGATGCCGTCTTGAAAGGTCAAGGAAGCTACGATTTGCAAACAAGTCATGCCACCTTTGATGCCAATCTCGGCGTAAATAGCTTCAATATCGGCTTTTTGATGCAAAACGCAAAATTTGGTTTGGCTGATCTGAAAATGCAAGCCAAAGGTGCATTTACGCCCAAAAGAGGGGTTAATGCGACTGCCAACATGGATGTGGAACGCTTTGATTTTAATGGCTATGCCTACCAACAGATTCATGCCGATGCCGGCATGCGTGGCGATAGTGTGCGTTTGAAGGTGGACAGCGACGACCCGAATTTACTGCTCGACTTGCGGGCACGTGCCGATATTGGCAAAAAATCGTCCGGCATTCAAATTATTGCCAACATCGAAAAAGTTTATTTGGATACCTTGTTGAATGGCAATGACAGCGTTACCGGAGTTCGTGGCATGTATTTGGCGACCAAACTTCGCGCGAATGTCGTCGGACTCGATCCCGAAAAAATGCAAGCATCCGTGCTGATGGATAATCTGAATCTGCAGACGGAAAAAGGTACCTTCAAGGAGCCGCATTTCAAACTGATGTATCAAGCGACAGACAGTGCGCACAAAGAGCTGACGATTGCTTCGCGTATGATTAACGCCACTATGGACGGACGGTTTACATATAACGGTGTAGCGGAAGCTTTCAAAGAAAATTTTCCGATGCTTTTCCCGCTTGAGAAGGTGCAGCCAAAGTTGAAAGACCAATTTGCTGAAAATATGAACTTTCGGTTGGGCATAAATCATTTCAACTCGCTGACAAACATTTTGGATTTGCCCTCCGCGATTCCCGATTCGATTTTGTTTATGGGAAAATACAGCAATGTGGGCGACGATCTGAAAATTTCAGCCAGTGCCTACACGCTGTTCACGGCGTCCGACACCACCCAGTTGTCGCTCTCGCTGTCCAAAGTGGGCGATTTTCCTCGCGTGGTGCTCAGTATCGACAATCGCTCCAACAAATACAATCTTGATGCCTCGGTGAGTGCCAACATCGAACTCATTCCGCATTTGGGGCAAATTGTGCCCGACATGAATATCTCGCTTAATCCCACGATAATTGTGCTCAACGATACGTGGCTGGATTTGAATCCATCGAAAATAGAAATTCGCAACGGACAATATACGATTAAGGATTTTTCAATCAGCGTTGACGCTAACCCGCATGAATACGTCAAAATCAATGGTGTAGCGTCAGCTTTGCGTAGCGATAGCCTGACGATTGACGTATCACAATTTCAATTAGGCACACTCCTGAATGCTTCAAAAACGCCGATTCCACTTTCCGGAATGGCGGACGGACGCATCACCGCGCGTCAAGTGTTTAACAAGCCTTTCGTGTTTTCGCGCGGGTTTGCCGTAAAAAATCTGACTTACGCCGGCAATGAATTGGGCGATTTGCGAGTGACCAGCGGTTTCAATGGCGAACGCAACGGGATGTTTATGCGTGCAAGTTTGGGCAAAGCCGATGCGACGCCGTCTGTGGTGACCGGAATGTTCTTGCCCGAAAAAGATTCCATGTCGGTGACCGCACGCATTCAAGATGTTGAATTGAAATGGTTCAACGAAGCAGCAAAAAGTATGCTCTATGGTTTGAACGGCAAAATAGCGACGAATTTGAAAATTGCAGGCACTATCAGTAAGCCGGAAATTAACGGAAGTATTTATTTCCAAAACGCGCAAGTCGGCATCACGATGCTCAACACGGCGTATTCAATCAACGACTCCATTCAGATTACGCCACACGCTGTCAGTTTCAACAAGATGACTATTCTGGACGAAAACAAGCACACGCTGGTCGCTAACGGCGGCATTACGCACAATTGGTTTACCGACTTCAATCCGCTGATTAATCTCATGATGAGCGATTTTCAAATTTTGAACAATCCCAAGCAAACCGATAGCCTGTTATACGGCAGTTTGCGCCTGAACGGGCTGTTGGACATCAAAAAAAACAACCGCGATTGGCTGATGACGGGGACAATCACGCATTCCGACGATTCAAAAGTGACGGTCAATATTCCGTATTCGGCAAGCACCGCAGAACGCTACAACAGCATCACGTATGTGGATTCCACTTGGACTCCGCTGGCAGAAATTATCGACGAAACCAAGCCCAAAGCGCCGCCTAAAATGGTTATTCCGCTGAAACTGAATGCTTCTGTCTGGCTCGATCCCAGTTTGACGATTGGCGCGGTATTCAATAAAGCCACAGGCGACGCGGTGCAAATGGCGGGCAATGGCGCCGTTAAAATACAGTACGACATGACGGCTCCTGCGGCTACAGCACTCAATGTGACGGGCGATTACACCGCCACAAACGGCAATATCTCGATGACGGTGATAAATCTTGTGCGCAAATCGTTCGCT
>BNTP01000230.1 GCA_025996695.1 Bacteroidia bacterium
ATTTCGTTCTTGTCGAAAACATTTTGACATCAAGTTCAGCCATGAACGCGTTGTCGGCGGCTCAGGGTCGGGCACTTCTTGACTCTATCAGAAATAGAAGCAGTCAAGGGTCGACCACCTTGAACGCTTTCCGTGATTCTGTTTATAGAAAAGCGCAGACCTTGGCTGGCAACAAGACTATCAGTGGCACGACCACTTTCTTCGCAGCTCCTGTAATCCCTAACAAGACTGTCGGCGCCGGTACTAGCAGCACTGCTGTAGCAACAGAAGCACAAGTAGCTCGTGCTCTAAACACCGCAAGCAACGCTTTGAATCCTTTCCACGACTCGGTTTATAACAGGATGCAGACGCTTAAAAGCACTAAAAGATTTGATACCCATCCGTTTGTACCCGGCAAGAGCATTGCTCTTACCGCAGCTACCGGTACAACTGCCCTTGCCACGGAAGCACAGGTCTTCAATACGGCGAAAAACACGATACCGACAGCGTTGTATCACTTCCGCGATTCAACCTATCGGTGGAATCAGACACTTGCCGGCTTCAAGACATTCACATCTGCCCCGCTGGTACCTGCCAAGGCAAATTCAGGTGGTAGCTCGACGGCTATCGCAACCGATGCCGCAGTCAATGCTGTTCGCGACTCGATGTTGCATAGAGGCCTGACTTTTGATGGTAAAAGAACGTTTACAAAAGATGTTACAGTCACCGCCGTAGCAACGACCACACTTGCGGGTCCGAACGCCCTCAGTGGAACAACGACCGTGAGTGGTTCAGCCTCTTTCACCTCAGCCACAGCGACGCAGTTTAGCACCTCACCGACGGTGTCTGCGAAAACCGCTGCGAAAACCGCTGCGATTACCGCTGCCAATAGCCCGACAGCCATAGCCACGGAAGCACAGGTGTATAATTCGGTAAAAGGTCTTACAAACGCATTCCGTGATTCTGTTTACACAAAAAATCAGACACTTAGCGGCGCCAACACAATTAACGGCACTACTACTATCGGTGGCACTGCTACATAAATTGAACAGCACGCAAACATTGACTCTCTCGGGGGATGTGACTTCGTCGGCTACCAATCTAAGGGAACACGCGTAAATAACATATACATTTTAATAACTTAACTTGTTTATTATTATATGCTTACAAATTAAAACGTAAAGATTATTTACGCGCGTTCCCTAAGTTCGGGGACGATTAATACTGCGCTGTCCATTACGGGCGTGACAGCTAACCCATATGGCCCCACTGCTGCGCAGACACCCGGTTGGGGTCAATCATTCTCTGTGCCGAGTTTCACGGTTGATACCAAAGGTCGCTTGACGGCGGCGGGCGCGCATAATGTGACGATTCCGGGCGATCTTGCAACTTCTTCGACGACTGGTTTGATGTCTAGCACCCAATACGACCTTATATCTGGGAATCAACCGCGAGACATGTTCCTTGCTGGGCCAACTGGCGGCCCCGACGCGACACCCGCGTATCGCGCGATCGTATGGACGGACATCCCAAACGAGATCATCGCAAACACGAGCGGGAATGCCGCGACAGCGACGACGCTCGCGACTGCACGATCGATCTCTATCACTGGAGGAGCGACCGCTGCAGGTGTGAATTTCGACGGTTCTGGAAATGTTGCATTAGATGTGACCGCGCTGGATGGGACGCTGATGACTAATCTCGATGCGAGCAAACTTACAACCGGAACCGTCCCGGTCGCCCGCCTGCTGGTAGCGAACTCCACGGACAAGGGTACCCTCCCCGCCAACATGTATAAAATCCTCTATAAACACTCCCGACCAAGCCGCTCCCTAGGCACCACGGACGCTGACTGCCAGGCGGTGTTTGCCGCTATTCCTACGCGGCGAGCTTAAACAACAGTCTTTGCTATTTCGGCCTCCAAGATGGAACTTACTTTAATTGGACCTTCGTGCGTGACCTATGCTCCCCGATTGGGATGCGTGTACCAACGATCGACGAACTGCCATTTTTGTGGCGCTCCTTGCCTGCGAATTTCCCGCTAGGCCCTTACTATTGGACTAGTGTTATGTTAATCACTAAATGTCGGATATAATCGTTTTAATTTTATGCGGGCATCCTTAGCCGTGAATTGCCAATTGATTTTTGCATTTTTTTTATTTCTATGCATTTGCCACGCCAACACTTCTTCTTGCATTTCGTCCATTGTTGCAATATGTCTGTTCAAACATTGCGCATTTAGCACATGTAGTTCTATCTCTGCCATATTCAGCCAACTGCCATGTTTGGGTGTAAAAACAAACTCAAATCTGTCAATCAATCGTTTGGCTTCTTCGGGCAGAAATGCCTCATAAAAAGCACCAATTGTATGAGTGCCAAAATTATCCATCACCAATGTAATACGTTTGGCTTGAGGATACATTTCATCGGCGATTCGTTTGATAAATTTTGCCCAATCTACTTTGGTTTTACAGTTCGTAACCTCTACTAACCGTTTCCCTTTCAGCGGCTCATTTGCCATAAAAATATTAGCTACACCATGGCGAATATATTCGTAATCCACACGTGCGTCCTTGCCCGGTTTCATAGATTCTTCCTTCACCGTTTCTATTAATTGCTCCGGAGATTCGTCCATGCAAACAACAGGAAAATCTTCAGTATATGGTCGTTTGTAAACGTCCAAAACCTGTTCCATGTGGGCTACAAATTCTGCGTTTTGTTCGGGTGGAATTACCCAGCCAGCTACTTTCCAAGGCTTAAGTTCGTTTTTTTTAATACGTTGCCAATCGACACGTATGAAATTGAGTCAATATACTGTAATTCAACCATTTTATCTGCCAGCATTCGCAAAGACCATTTGGCAAAACCTTTCGGTGGCTCACTACAGGCTATCGAAATTATTTTTGCCTCCATATCTCCGTCTATCTTTTTTTCATAGATACGACTGCCTTTATCGCGTTCTAAAGCGGCAGTCATTCCCTTTTCTACCAACTTTTTCTTGATGCGATCGATTGTGCGCATATTGATTTTTAACACTTCACAAATGCGTTCATTGGTCATTTTTCCCAAACTAAACGCACCTTCATCTACATTGAGCAGAACATAAGATGCTCGGTAGGTTTGTGTACTGTGAGACCCCTTGCTCACGATTTTTTGAAGTTCCAAAACCTCTTCTTTTGTCAATTTTATCCGATACTTTACCATAACTCGTTTTTGGCGGCAAAGGTACAAAAAA
>BNTP01000231.1 GCA_025996695.1 Bacteroidia bacterium
CACTTTCTTCCGAACTTTTTACCTTACTTTCTTCCGAACTTTCACTTTCTTCCGAACTTTTTACCTTACTTTCTTCCGAACTTTCACTTTCTTCCGAACTTTTTACCTTACTTTCTTCCGAACTTTCGCTTTCTTCCGAACCTTTTACCTTACTTTCTTCCGAACTTTCACTTTCTTCCGAACTTTTCACCTTACTTTCTTCCGAACTTTCACTTTCTTCCGAACTTTTCACCTTACTTTCTTCCGAACTTTCATTTTCTTCCGAACCTTTTACCTTACTTTCTTCCGAACTTTCATTTTCTTCCGAACTTTTTACCCTACTTTCTTCCGAACTTTCACTTTCTTCCGAACTTTTTATCTTACTTTCTTCCGAACTTTCACTTTCTTCCGAACTTTTTAACCTACTTTCTTCCGAACTTTCACTTTCTTCCGAACCTTTTATCTTACTTTCTTCCGAACTTTCATTTTCTTCCGAACTTTTTATCTTACTTTCTTCCGAACTTTCGCTTTCTTCCGAACCTTTTACCTTACTTTCTTCCGAACTTTCATTTTCTTCCGAACTTTTTAACCTGCTTTTTAATCGATTTTTCTCAAAAAAAGGAATGCTGAAACGAACAACCGACGACATAAACTGAACAACATCTCGCCCATATTTTCTAACTATATACGGAATACCTGAGCCTAAACGCTCTACATATTCAAGGTCTTTAAAAATTCGCATAATCTCACGGCTCCTTGGTTTAGAAACGCCGGTAAAAAATTCCTCCATACTCAATCCTTCTACCAAACTGCCATAAGTAGTAATTTCAAAACGGTCGGAAAAAATCTCAAAAATGGGCGTTTCGCCACTCTCATAATCATTGTGAGCAAAGGCATTGATAATGACCTCTCGCAATGTTTTACTATCTACATATCTTTTTTCTTGCCGTTGTCCGATACCTACTTTCGCTGCTAATGTTACATTTTCTATATCAAATTTGTCAAGTACTTTTTGCATGGATTTGACTATCGAACAATAGCCATATTCTTCGTTTTCACGCAATTCCATCTTGTCGTTGCCCCACCATTTGGCAACGCGCACCGACATATTGTTCTCATCAGCAAATAGATAAGCCAGTTGATTGTATTTTCCATCCGGAGTGAGAAAGTCCAAGTTCTTTGCAAACTGTGAATTAAGAAGAATGCCTCTGCCTTCGTAAAAAATTTTCAATTGATTGAAGGTTAAATCCTGATGTCTTGACGGATTATTAACCAAAACCAACGGATGTTGTTTGGTCATCAATTTTTTTATCATTTCTTCGGGCATTGGCTGTGCAGAACTACCTATACGAATGAAACAACCGGCTTCCGAACGACCCTTTTGTTTGATGTAATATGGCGTTTCCACTCCGGCAGATAAACGGACGATAACTACTGTCTTGTTGTCTTCTTCAGACAAATCAATGTCGAAAAGCCCGAGAATGCTCGGGCGAATGTTGCTAACCAAGCGGTCTTTTATTTTGAGTTGCACCTCATCCGGGTTTTGAACTCCTACCACTTCACCATCATCTCTTACGCCGATGTGGATTTCACCTCCATCGGTGTTGACAAAGGCAACCACCTCTTTTTCTATATTCTCGGTGAGAATTAGCTTGTACTCAATGCGACTATTTTCCATATTTTTTATTTTTTTGCAAAGTTAATCATTTTTAAACAGACAGATACTCATCGTGGGGCGTATCCTTGTGCTATAAATATGAGAATTCTTCAGATTTTTATGTTGTTGTGTATTACAATCTATCATATTTTAAAATATTTTATTTATTAATACTAATTTCAATGTTATACAATGATTTAACTGATGACTCACAACATTAATTGAATTAGTAATCATTTTCAACTCATTCAAAATATCATCTTGCTCTTCAATCGTCGGCAAATAGAAGGAAAAATCGGATACCAATTCTTGCGAAACACGTGGCATTTTTGTTCCAAAACTTTTATCTACAATATAGTCTAAGAACTTTTTTGAATGTAAAACGTTTAGAATATATTCTTTACTCGACTTAGCATTAACGTCATATATAATTAATTCTGTTGTACATATTCCGTCAAAACTTGCAATTATGGCTTTATCTAAATAAGGACGTAATTTGCTATATAAAAGGTCTCCTTTGTTGAATATATAACTATCTGCCAAAACAGAAGACGCATTATCAAAATTATCTGTAAAAAAGACTCCGCTCTCTATATGCTCTAATCCTATATATTTTTCTATTGAATGAGGGGCTTTGCTTTTCTTTTTCTTCACGATTAAACAATCTCCCAATCGCATATTATTTTCTGAAGAATTGAGATGGTTTTCAATAATCAACAATCGCAATTCCGATAATCTTTCTTTCACTTCTTTCTCCCTCTCCCCCACATCATCCACAACCCAAAGCAATTCTGCCAAACGTGCTTGTTCCTCTTTGGGCGGTAGCAAAAATTCGTAATTAGCAATATCCTTCCAATTGATATATGGATTTACCGAGCCTTTTGAATTTTCAATCGAATGTTTAGTAAAACCATCACTCAGCATTAAAAAGGGCAATAGTTTTGGATTTATTATTTTTTCATTCGCTTTTATTACAAAAGTTGTATTCGCGGTTATTCCATCGAAATCGGCAACTGCTACTTTTTTAAGATAGGTACGTCTTGAGCCGTACAACACATCTCCTTTCTCAAACTTACGAATAAATGCAGGACCTAAATATCCATCTCCAACAATTCCCCATTTGCGCAAATGAATATCCTCGGTATCCATGTGTTCTCCTGCAATATATCTATTTAAGTGAGTTGTTTCTATATCAACACTTTCTTTTTGTTGAATAGCAACATCCCCAAACTTAACTTTCGTCCATTTCGATTTATCTATATTCATTTTGTCCAAAATAAAGATTGATTTTTTCAGTGATTTCTTTGCTACCGGGCAAAAAATGTTGGTAATCTTTTGGCAGATTCTGTGATGTCGTATAAGTTGCTACTCCGAATTCTATGTTAATTTCCAAACAATTCTCGTAAAAAAACCACTATGTTAACATTGTTTAAGCTAAATTTTTATTTTCTGACCATTGATAGTCCACTTGATAGAGTTGTTTGTTATCAACAAGCG
>BNTP01000232.1 GCA_025996695.1 Bacteroidia bacterium
TCGGCGTGTAGATTTTTAAATCTAAGTAGGCATATAGTTTACCATTTGTCAGTCGGTTAAATCTTTACTTTCTTACAACAAAAGTAACGATTTTTCCCCGGATTTTAATTTCTCCGCAAACTTAAGGTAGGCATGCAACCGAGTGCTAATTTGGTCGCATACCTACCTTGCGGGATTATGTATGGGAAATCTCATGTTCTACCGAGCTACAATCCCTAACGGGATTAACAAACCGATGAAAATCTTTATTGCTTCTTGTGCTGCTTATTAAGCCTTGTGTCTATATCCTGCCAAGGTCATGACAAGCATGATGAAGTTAAACAAAAATATTTATTGGCGGTTGGGGAGATCGCTTAACCGCAGCATACGGGGCTGAAAAAAGCAGCTCCGGTTTGCCGTAGTATATTGTTTAATACGATGGCAGACATTTTTTACATAAATTAAGAAATTTTTCTATCAAAATTTGTTAAATGCTTGCTTGTCAGGAGAAAAGGCATTACCTTTGTCCCCGAAAACACATGTTTTGTTTTATTCATTGAAAAACGAGGGTTCTTGAACAAGAATCCTCGTTTTTTGGGTTAATATATGGTAATGAAACAATCCTAATTGATGATAAATATTCAAAAAAATAATTGCAACACTGTTGCAATATCAAAAAATGTTGTATCTTTGCACCCATAATAATGAAATATTGAGGTTATGGATAAGCAAAAAAGAAACACGAAGAGCAAGCAAATCATTATGAATATTTTGGCGCAATCGCCTTCTGCGCTGTGTCACGAGGATATTGAGGGGCAAGTGCCGGAGAAAATGGACAGAGTCACCATCTACCGTATTTTGCAAGGTTTTTGCGACGACGGCAAGGTGCACAAAATCATTGGAGAAAATGGAAAAACGTATTACGCCTTGTGTCATGAGTGTTCCGAAGGTCATCATCATGATGATCATCTGCATTTCCGGTGTTTGAAATGCGACACCGTTTCGTGCATTGCGGAGCCAATCACTATCCCAAAACTGCCGTCGGGATACAGTGTATCGAACATTGCCTATCTTATTTCGGGCTATTGTCCCAAATGCGTTGTTCAAATGGCGATTGTTCTATTGATGTGTTTGATTCCGTGCAATTTGTTTGCACAAACTCATACGCATTTTGATTTGGAAGAAGTGGTTGTTTCAGGCACTCGTTCCAAATTGGAGGATAAAAGCGTGGCTAATGTGACAAAATTGAATCTTGCGAACGGCACGGAAACACAGGGGCTTTCGCTGTCGCAGAAGTTGGCGGGAGTGGCAGGTATTAGCAATTTCAGCACAGGAGCAGGCATAGGCAAACCTGTGATTCGCGGATTAAGCGGCAATCGGATAGCGATTTTCTCACAGGGAACCCGCATCGAAAACCAACAATGGGGCGATGAGCACGGCTTAGGGCTGGACGAAAACGGCTATGCAGAAGTGGAAATCATCAAAGGTCCGGCATCCCTTTTATATGGTAGCGATGCTTTGGGCGGCGTTCTATATTTCTCAGACGCTCTCTACGCCAAAGAAAATAGCCTTGAGAGCACTCTCGGCTCGGAATACAACAGCAACACCAACGGTTGGCGAAACACAGGAGCGTTCAAATTGTCGAAAGACCGCTTTCATTGGAATGCTTTTGGCGGATACACCACGCACGAGGACTATCGCGACGGCAACGACGAGGTTGTGCCTAACAGCCGTTTTCACACCGGAGATTTCAAAACGTCATTGGGGTATACCGGCGAAAAATTTATCAGCTCGCTGAGATACAGTTTTTTGAACGAAAAATACGGCTTAGTCTCCCCAACCCCTCCAAAGGAGGGGCTTAGTTCTCCCCCTGAGGGGGATTTAGGGGGCTTTCCCTACCAAGACTTGACCACACAGATCATCAGTTCCGAAAATACCTGTTTTTTTGAAAATCGGTCTAAACTAAAATTGAATGTCGGCTATGTTTTCAACAATCGCAAGGAATTTGAAGCACCCGCTCTTGAAGAGCGAGCGGAGGGGGAAACTGCCGCATTAGATATGAATTTGGGTACATTTTCTTATGATGTCAAATGGTATTCACCCAAATTAAATGACCGCTGGGCACTGACCTTTGGCAGTCAAGGAATGTACCAAACCAACACCAACAAAGGCGAAGAATTGTTGATTCCGGATGCTACAACCATTGATATTGGGTTGTTTGCCTTGTCGGATTATTACTATGCCGATAAATCTTATTGGCAAATCGGACTGCGCCTAGATGGACGAAAAATTACCGGAAAGCAACACGGTTTGAAAGGTGAAGAAAGATCTTTTCCACATTTTTCAAAAACTTATACGGCATTCAACTTTTCTACAGGAATTGTTCAGTCGCTGGCACACAACCTGTCGTTGCGGGCAAATCTGTCTTCGGGCTACCGTGCGCCTAACATGTTTGAGTTGTTGAGCGATGGCGTTCATGAGGGAACCAACCGCTACGAAATAGGTAATCGTGCGCTAAAAACAGAAAATAGCTACCAGATGGATATTTCGTTGGATTACAAAAATGAACATGTTGAACTATTTCTTAATCCGTATTTCAATTATATTCACAATTATATTTATTTGCAGCCGGTAGCCCCCTCTGCCTCACCCTCAGGGGGAGAACCGGAAACCTCCCCTGAGGGGAGGTTTGGAGGGGCTGTTTACTATTATTCCCAAGCCGATGCCTATCTCTACGGCGGCGAGGCGGGATTCCATTTCCACCCCCACTCGTTGGATTGGTTGCATCTGGAAGGCTCATATAGCAACACATTTGGCGAAAAAACCGACCATCTGGATTTGCCGCTCATACCGGCGCAAAAATTAAATGCAACCATGCGAGCCAATTTTTCAACAAATAAAATTATTCGGAAATTTTCCGCCTATCTGCAAGAACAGTATTCGTTCGCTCAAAATCGTGTTGCCGACTATGAAACCGCCACGCCTGCCCACAATTTGGTGAATGTAGGATTTGCGTTTGAATTTCAGTTTGGCAAACAAAAAATCAATTTTAATACGGCTGTAAACAACATTTTCAATGAAGTTTATTACGACCATTTATCGCGTTACAAACAGGAAGGCATTTACAATATGGGACG
>BNTP01000233.1 GCA_025996695.1 Bacteroidia bacterium
CCCTTGCTCACGATTTTTTGAAGTTCCAAAACCTCTTCTTTTGTCAATTTTATCCGATACTTTACCATAACTCGTTTTTGGCGGCAATGGTACAAAAAATATACGGCTTGTCAAAATTAACTGAACACGAGTTTTTATTTTCGTACCGCTTTTCCCCTCAATCGTACCGCTTTTCATACCACTTTCTTCGTTTTTCATACCACCTATCGTACCGCTTTCTTCTCCGATTGCTTTTGTGGTATCAAGCATAAAAGTAAATTTTGTTTTGTCGATAGCGGTTTCAAACAGGACATCATTTCCGGTTTGCTTTTTCCATTCAAGCATTTTATCAAAACCATAACCTGCGCTCTCACAAAGTTTTGCAATACGGAAGAATTTTGTCAGAACAGGATTTCGAGGTAACGATTCGTCTGTTTTCATCAATTCTTCAACAGGGCGAGGTAACATGCCCGGATTTTCAAATTCAATGCGGTTGGTAAAAACACGAATACGTGGTTTCATTGGACTGAAATGGTCAGAATGAATGAGCAGATTAATGCTTCACGCAAGGCATCCGCTTGTTTAGTGTCTTCGTGACCAATACCCATTTCCCCAATGGTAAGCAGGTTATCGTCGATAGCTTTACGTTAAATTTCGTTTTTGAACGGAGCGTTGTAAGCATATCATTTTCCAATTTTTCAACGTCGTCAACACCGATGATATCAAACGTTGTCTTCTTTTGCGACACGCCGAATACAATCCAACCGCCCGAAGTGTTGGAAAATGCAGAAACTGTTTCCCAAACGTCTTTCGGAACGTCGGTATGGGCTGTTTTGACTTCAAAATCGTCCCATTCTATATCCTGTAAACGTTGTAATAATTTTTGTTTAGTCATTGACTTGCCCCTTCAATTACTTTTCTATTTCATCTTTTTTATTTCCACCGGATACCACTCTGCTGCTGCCACAATTTCTTCCGTGTCTTCCCAACCGAGATTCATGAAATCAATAATGTGCGCTTCCGGCGGGAAAAGCGTATGACAGTAACGGGGGAAAATTTCTTTCGGAACAATACCTATGTAGTCGGTGCCTGTTACCATGCGGTATATCTCTTCGGCGTGATGCAATTTGAATGGTATGTTGTTGTTATACAACGCAATCGCGAATTTCACCGTTTCGTTCACACGTCCGACACTGCTGCCGTCAAGTCGTAACCACCAACCGTGACTATCCGTGTGCTGGATGTAGAGCGAAATGTGTGTGGAATTTCCGCCGCGACAAACTTCCCATGGATGCCCGCCGCCACGCGTTCTATTGAAATACCATTCCTTAAATTCTTCTATAGAATCAACATCAAGTTCTTTCATGCCCTCGTCACGACCATCTGAAAAGGCTTGATAGGCATCCTTATCTGAAATGTCGGGATGCTTTTTGAAATAGCCATTGGCATCATAACCCAAACGACAATAATGGAAAAACTTGCCGGAAGTCATTTTCTGGATCTCTTGCAGGTGAAAATCGTCTTTTGATTGTGCAACAATTTTCGACAATGTTTCTATATCATTTTTATTCAACCCCTTACATATCATTGTTTTATTATAAGGATTGATTTTCCAATACTTGCTTCGCAGAATGTTTCCCTTTCGACGACTATACGCAAGGTTGTCATTTAGAAATTGATTATAACTCGCATCATCACGAGCAATCCATTCGCAACATTCACTGATGATTTGGTTAAGCAGCAACAACAATTCCGAGTTGTCGGTTTCGTCATACACGGTTTGTGGTTCGCTGGGGAGATGAAAAGCCAGGTCTTTGTCAAGATAAAAATAGATATTACCGTTATATTCGTTGATTTGGAAGTGGTACCAATGTTTATTTTCGGGATAATAATAGGTCCAAAGTTCTTCAAACTGCTCACGATCGCTAACTTCCTCCGCTTTTTTATATTCTCTGTACGAACCAAAATCCTTAATTTTCCCTCTGTCCAAATTAAACCACAAATGGCGGTAATCATCGTTCTCCTTATCCGCTTCAATGACTGTCATAGCCTGATAAATCGACATCAGGATTTTCTTGTCGCAATCTTTTACAACAATCGGCTGTGCTTTGGCCACCTGCAACAAACGGTCAAAGTAAGGCGCAGGGGTAGATACTTTTACGGTATTATTCATCATTATTATTTTTTATATTGTTTGGGGTCAAAGGTACGAAAAAAAATTGACATTACTATTATTTTTTCATTCTCCGCATATTATGCGGCAAATATATGCATTATTCTCCGCATGGCCAAATTATTTTCTTCAATGAAAAGCGATAGTATTACTTTTACAATCCATTTTTTAAGATTTCCGTTGCCTACGCCCGGTGCATGAGCATCTTCGGGGAAGAAAATGCAAAATTCGTCCGTGTTGAGCGTGAAATAAATCGAACGCTTGTTTAATTTAAAATAAGGATTCAACGATTCGTAGTGCACTGAATTTGCTAATGTATCAATTACCATACTCTTGTAATTTTTCAATTAGTTATTAAAAATATGGCATTGCTTATTAGCATAAACCCCGAATTTTCCACCCCCATTTTTACCCAAAAACGAGGATTCCTGTTAAGAATCCTCGTTTTTTTATTTTGTCGAAATGAAGCCATTTTCATTTCGAGAACAAAAGTACAGCCTATACTCCAACCAAACAAGTATTTAACAAAGTTTGACAGAAAAATCTCTTAATTTATGTGAAAAAAAGTGGGTTTTTTCACCCGAAAAATGGGTGATTTTTGGGTGCAAAAGTGGGTGTCGAAGCGGGTTTTTGCCGGCTAACTCCTTGATACTCAATATAAACCCGACTCTTAACAGGAATCGTCGTTTTTTGAAGAAAATCGACCTGAAAGTTTTGCAAATCATTAACAAAATGATAGCGAAGTTTTTGCAAAAAATAACAATTAAAGTATCCCGTTCAGGGCTTAGGCAGCGAATGAAGGTTTCATTCGCTCTCTCTCTGACCTCTTATTTAGGCCTTGTGGCGGGAACTTTTTTTAGAGTATAGATATTAGAGTTTAGAGTATAGATATTAGAGTTGAAAATTTGGCAGGGGAACAAAAAAATGGGTGAAAAAAATAGCGTCCACGCGGAAAAA
>BNTP01000234.1 GCA_025996695.1 Bacteroidia bacterium
CAAGGGAATTGCGTTTACGATTATGCATTTTACCACTCCAAGCGACAAAATAATCATCCAACCGCCTGTGTATCATCCTTTTAGCATTGTCCCCAAAATGCATGGACGGCAAACTGTCCTCAATCCGCTGATTGAAAAGGACGGTCATTACAGCATGGATTTGGACGGTCTGCGCCAAGTGATTGACAAAGATTGCAAATTGCTCATTTTGGCAAATCCACACAATCCGATTGGCATTACATGGGACAAAAAAACGCTGCAAGAATTAGCAAAAATTTGTGCAGAAAACAATATTTTAGTAATTTCGGACGAAATTCATTGCGATTTGGCGATTTTCGGGCACAAACACATCCCGTTTGCAACTGTTTCCAAAGAAGCCGCGCAAAACAGCATCACGTTGATGGCTCCCAGTAAGACGTTTAACATCGCGGGCATAGTGAGTTCGTATGCCATTGTTCCCAATAGACAAATTCGGGACAGCTTCTATAAATTCCTGATTGCCAGCGAGTTGAACGAAGGCACCATTTTTGCCTACACCGCCACCACGGCCGCCTATCAGCATGGCAACGAGTGGCTCCAACAAATGCTTGGCTATGTGGAAGAAAACATCAAATTTGTGGATGAATACCTCAAAGAAAACATTCCGCAAATCAAAGTCGTGATGCCGGAAGCGTCTTTTTTGCTGTGGTTGGATTGCCGCGAGTTGAAGTTAAGTCAACGAAATTTGGTCACACTTTTCAAAGAAAAAGCGGGCTTGGCACTCAACGACGGCGAAATGTTTGGCAACGAGGGCATCGGCTTTATGCGCATGAACGTGGGAACGCCCCGCAGCACCCTCAAAAAAGCATTAAACCAGTTATGTGCGGAGGTTCAAAAAAAATAAATCTCAAAACATTTGGTAAATCAAAAAAAATGTTGTACCTTTGCAACCGCTTTCGCCCTCTGATTGGACGAATTAGCTGTTTGACATGCACATGGGCTTCAATACCCAAAGATTTTGCCTCTTTAGCTCAGCTGGCCAGAGCACGTGATTTGTAATCTCGGGGTCGTTGGTTCGAATCCGACAAGAGGCTCAAAGCAATTGAAAATTAGGGCAGTTACCAGAGTGGCCAAATGGGTCTGACTGTAACTCAGATAGCTTACGCTTACGGTGGTTCGAATCCATCACTGCCCACGAAACGGACTATTTGTCATCCCGCACTTGATGCGGGATCCCCTGAAAGTAATTACTCTTATCAGGGGATTGCGGGTCAAGCCCGCAATGACAGGGGTTTGAACATTGCGGAAGTAGCTCAGTTGATAGAGCATTAGCCTTCCAAGCTGAGGGTCGCGGGTTTGAGTCCCGTCTTCCGCTCGCAATGCCTGTGTAGCTCAGTGGTAGAGCACTTCCTTGGTAAGGAAGAGGTCACGAGTTCAACTCTCGTCACCGGCTCAGGATTAGAGTTTAGATATTAGAGTATAGAGTATAGATATTAGAGTTTAGAGTATAGATATTAGAGTTTAGAGTTTAGAGTATAGATATTAGAGTTTAGAGTTTAGAAAACTACACTCGACTAACTAAGTAAAGTAAGTACAATATTAAAATAAAAAAAAATAAGAGTTATGGCAAAAGAAAAGTTTAACCGGTCGAAACCCCACGTTAACATCGGTACAATTGGTCACGTTGACCACGGTAAAACTACCTTGACCGCTGCAATTACAACGGTTTTGGCAAAAAAAGGTCTTTCTGAAGTTAAATCTTTCGATCAAATCGATAACGCTCCGGAAGAAAAAGAACGCGGTATTACTATCAATACAGCGCATGTTGAGTACGAAACAGAAGCACGTCACTACGCTCACGTGGACTGTCCGGGTCACGCCGACTATGTGAAAAACATGGTTACCGGTGCTGCCCAAATGGACGGTGCTATCATTGTGGTGGCAGCAACTGATGGCCCTATGCCTCAGACTCGCGAACACATCCTGTTGGCTCGTCAGGTAAACGTACCTAAGTTGGTTGTTTTTATGAACAAAGTAGATATCGTTGACGATAAAGAAATGTTAGAATTGGTTGAAATGGAAATGCGCGAATTGCTTTCTTTCTATCAATTTGACGGCGACAACACTCCTGTTATCCAAGGTTCTGCTTTGGGTGGTTTGAACGGTATTCCTGAATGGGAAGAGAAAATCATGGATTTGATGAACGCTGTAGATACATGGATTCCATTGCCTCCGCGCGATGTTGATAAACCTTTCTTGATGCCGGTAGAAGACGTGTTCTCTATCACAGGTCGTGGAACGGTTGCTACAGGTCGTATCGAAACAGGTATCATCAAAACAGGCGAAGAAGTTCAAATCATTGGTTTAGGTGCCGAAGGCAAAAAATCAGTTGTAACCGGTGTTGAAATGTTCCGCAAGATTTTGGACGAAGGTCAAGCCGGTGACAACGTAGGTTTGTTGCTTCGCGGTATCGATAAAGAAGAAATCAAACGCGGTATGGTAATTACCCACCCGGGGAAAGTGCAACCACACACCAAAGTTGAAGCTGAGGTGTATATCTTGAAAAAGGAAGAAGGTGGTCGTCACACACCATTCCACAACAAGTATCGTCCTCAATTCTACATCCGCACATTGGACGTTACCGGCGAAATCAGCCTTCCTGCCGGAACGGAAATGGTGATGCCCGGTGATAACGTCACCATCACCATCGAGTTGATTTATCCGGTAGCATGTAGCGAAGGACTTCGTTTCGCAATCCGCGAAGGTGGTCGTACCGTTGGTGCAGGACAAATTACGAAAATTGTTGAGTAAAACGTCTTACCCGCGACTCCTCTCTTGACAAAGAGGCGCGTTGCGGTGAGTTAAAAATAAAAGTTACGAACCACAAAAAACGAAATAACATTCGTTTTTTGTGGTTCGTTTTTTGTTGCCTGCCAATGGATTGGATATTGGATATGGGTGCATTTCAAATTGTCGTTTTTTTTCTAAGCCGCCAATCTGTTCGGTTTTTTGAGTATGTTAATCAGTTTATGCCATTGTTTATTCATAGCAATCACTCTCAATCGCAACATGTTTTGTGTTCCCGCCCTGCTCCAATGTTGACCGGATAAT
>BNTP01000235.1 GCA_025996695.1 Bacteroidia bacterium
AGCCTAAGCAAAAAAGAGAATCTGTTTCATAAACATAAGTTTCGTCTGAACGACCAGAACCATCTGCAAAACAATCTGTTTCATAAACAATATTATTATTATTTTGTAGGTAAACATTTATAAACTTAATATGGGAAAAACCCATTATTCGTTTATATTTGTCTATTAGAACTTTGTTTAAACTATCTCTTGTATTTTCTATAATTCTCTTGTGCACTAAAGATAATGAATCTTCGGTTTTTCTTTTTGGTGCTTCTATTGCTTCACGCTCTTTAAATTCCAAATATTTCACATATTCTGCATTTTGGGAAAAATCTCCACCATATTTTTGATTAAATATTGTAGTGCCGGTTAAGTTATTGGTTATTATTATATTTACCTGTTTTGCAGTTTGAGGGCTATTACCCAAATCACAATCAAAGTAATTGTCTTTCTTTTTTGACCCTAATCCCACTATTCTAATTAACCTTGTCTTATCATAAATACCATAAATCATAAGATTTTCATAATATGTGGTTAATACACCACCGACCTTTTTATAATGTATTGGTGGTTCCCCGCTTTCGACAATGCCCCAAATGTCATCACCCCCAAACCAATGACCATATCGGTCATATCCCAATGGAATCTGCGGAGCAAACAACACTTTTACTTGTGTATATTGGTCAAATTTTTGCCCAGAAATTGTTTTGAGTAATTTCCAATTAGCAGGTACTTGTCCATAAACAAGTTGATTTGTAAGCATAAGTGTTACAATCAACACGAGCAAAAACTTTGTTTTTAAAAATAGATACTTCATAAGATATTTTTTAATATTATTTTACTGGAATAAATTTAATTTCTTTATTTTCAATCAGTTGTGATGCTTTAGCCAATACTTCATCGGGCAAAGTATCAACAACTTCCCTTTCCATTAATTGATTAGGATTATACAAGGTGATGCTGATTGCTTTAATCAAGTCTTTTATTTGTTTCACAATCGTATCGGAATCATCGTTTTTGTCAGTTAAAAACGCATAAGGTGTAGGAATTAAACAGTAATTCCACATCAAACTGAAATACAACGGATTATCTGTTTTTCCCCAAATGTGAGCAATGGTATAGTTTTTTATACTACTTTTATCTCCTCCACTAACCCAATGATTGGTACTTTGAAAGATTGCATCTTTGGTAGCGTAATTTCCATCTCGGTCAAAACAAACTCGAATATCTGTTCCTTTATGATAAATACAGTTGTTTTCATCTTTTGTAAATTGAATAGCCTGACTCCTGCTTTTAAAGGATGTCGTCGTATTTCTCTGCCCCTTTTTGAAAAAATGTTTGTTTGAGTTGTAACGTACCGGAATCGGTCTTTTATTTTCAATTTGCTGTCGGATACTTTGAGCTTGCTCTATCACAATCTGTGGCTCAAAGAATAGAATATTTTGAACAACATAATTTACTAACGAATCTTCATTCGTAAACTTTCCTCCTAAAACATGTACCCCATTTAATAAATTATTCATGATAATAAAAAATTAGTTCTTCCCTCGTTCCAAAAGAGAAGCATATTTTATTAAAAATGAGGAGGGCGTGGAACTATTGTCCTACTTTATTGAATAAGGCATCTGGTATAGCCTGTGACCTAAAATAAGAAACAGCCCACGCCCATACAGGCGGAGAGCAATAAACTTATTCTCGGTCAAAATTTACCAGATTTTAATTCAAGAGAAATAAGCAAACACCTTCCAATGTTTGAATAACCAACGATGTCTGCCGAACATATTTATTCGACGCTACAAAGGTAGTTACTTTTTTCAAACAAAACAAATGTGTTTTTTGGCTCACAAAGGGCTGTTTCAGAAAATATTATAAATCGGCAAGCAACATTTCTAAGGTCACTTTAAAATCGTATTTTTCAATCAATTCTTTTTCTGAGACCGGTGGTCTTTCGCCGATGATTTTTAACAAAATGGCATTCAGATTTTGTTTCACTAAATCCACTTTTTGCACAAAGTCCTCAACCAATTCTTTGGATAATATATTTTCTGCATTATACATCAAATCTAATTCTTTTCTAAATTGAAACGTATCACGAAAAACCGATGCTAATTGATGCCGACAATGCTTTTGATTTTCCGTTTTGGAATCATAACGGATTGATTGTAAATCACATATTACCAACACTATAAAGTGTCTAAAATTTCTTCCAAATTCTTACTGCCATCAAGTAGGCAGGTATCAAATTCCGTATCGTCCCCTCTATTGTCGGACAAATTAAGACTTTCCAAATTGACAAGTTTTTCCAATCCTTTAATTATTAGCCTGTTATCCGACAAATCTAAACTTAAAAGATTAACCAAATGCTCAAGACCTTTGATTTCTCTCAAATGGTTAAACGACAAGTCCAAGGACTCCAAATTTACAAGAGTGTCAAGCCCTTTTATCTCGGTCAATCGATTATAAGAGAGGTCTAACCTACCTAAATCCACAAGCTCATAAAGCCCTTTTATTTCCTTGATTCGATTGTAAGAAACATTCAGAATTTCCAAATCAATGAAGTTTTCAAAATTTTTCATTTCTGACAGGCGATTATGTGAAATATCGAATCGTCTTACTTTGGTTAGATTATTCAATCCTGCTATATCCGTAATACGATTTCTGGATAGCCTCAAATCTTTCAAATGAATCAGGTTGTTCAATCCACTAACGTCTGTCAACCGATTACAACTTAAATTTAGTGTTTGTAAACTCGTGAAACCATCGAATCCCTTTACTTTCGTTATGCCATTATTACACAAGTCTAATTCTATCACTTGCCCATCACTATCAACCTCATACATATTATGACGTACACATCCATCATGCCGTACCGGTTCAATCTTAATTTGATAAACCCTTTCCAACTCCAAAATTTCTTTGGGTTTGTTTTTTATACTGTTCATATTTTAAATTTTATGCCCATTCGGGCGGTTATTTTTATAGGGGACTTCTAAAAATTACTTTTTTCTCGCGCGGAGTTATTGTCCGACTCTTTTAAGAGGAGACTATCCCAGATGAAACGAAGTCCATTAATCCCACCTGAAATAATCACTGCAAATTTATT
>BNTP01000236.1 GCA_025996695.1 Bacteroidia bacterium
AGGAATCGTCCACGTATCCGGTTCTGTCAAGTTTATACGATCGTCGTAATATTCTTCCGGCAATTTAGTGCCATCTTTATACGTCCGCATAGCGTATGTGTATTGGTTGCTTTTGTTGTAAAGAGTAACCATTTTAGACCTTGTTGCCACATCAGCCTGATAAATGCTACTGCTGCCGGTGCTGCTGTCAGTAAACGTTTTTGTGGTATTGTAATAATACGTTTGAGCATTGATTTGGTTCATGCTTAGCAAGAGACCAATAATGACTGCTGTTAATTGAATTGTTTTCATATTTAGCATTTTTTTGAAAGTTTATTTATGTTCTTGAAATTGTCTACACCTACCCTGGAATAATCGTATCGACTTTTACCATTTTTATCTCTATATATAGAGCCGACGTTTTCCAACAATGCCTGTGGAGAATTGTTTCCTGCAAATAGATACGAATCCAAAGCATCGTTACTAATTCCTGTTACTATGGTTCCTTTGGGAGTTACGTAACGGTTCAGTTCTCGAATTGATCTTCCTACTTCATTACCAGTCCAATCACCATGTATGGAAACAACATCCGGGTGTCGTTTCCAATACGTGTATTCTGCATATCTTGACTCAATTTCGTTGTTAATCAATGCTTTTTCGAAAGTCGCTGTCGTAGCATTTCCTCCATCAGACGTAGATTGATAGGCATGCAACATTTCATGTAGAAAAGAATCGCTGTCGGCACCGGTTCCCAGTGTAATTGTTCTGTTATTACCATTCCAGTCAAAGGTAGACTTCGTTCCGGGAGCAAATTGAATATTTATCTGATTTATCCCAAAAGAAGATTCTAATGACTTAAATAATTCTCCTCCCATACAGTCGTTTTTAATTTTTTTTATCATCTCCTCTACTTTCTCCCAATTTTTCACAGTCATAGTGGCATTTTTGAACAGTTTTTTCGCATCGGAAATTCCGGAAGCTAATGATCCGGCACCACCGTCGCCGCCGGATGTGCCGGTGACAGTAACGCCATCCAGCTGAGTTGGGTTATTTTCGGTTCCAAGAGCACGCAAAGCTACTTTGTGTTTGTAGAACACAATATCGGACAACAACTCTTGCATTTTGTCGGCCGTTTCTTGTTGAGCTATTTCATCCCCCTCTTGTCCAAAAAAGGAAGCGGCAGCTATCACTACGCCATTTTCATATTGATTGACCCGCATGGGGACTGATGCCAATGGTTCGGAATAAATGATCCAGCCTGAAAAATCATTGTAATTGCCATAGTCACATCAACAGCCACCATGTCGCCCCACTCACTCAGCACCGTTTTGTTCCATAGAGGCGTAAACTCGGTTGCCAACCCGGCCAATTCTTGCTTTTGTCCCGTTTGTCCTGCTCGCATCATTGTTTCTTCAAAAAATGCTTTTGCTTCACTCACCGGAAAAGGGCTTTCCGCATCGTTTTGCTGCAAATAATCCTCTTCCGTACAAGTTGTCAATAGCAAAAGCAGTAGTGATAACACGGACAAAGGTACATAAAAATACTTTCTTATTCCCATAATTTTCTTGTTTTTTAAATTATTTTTTTGTTTTGCAAAAGTAGGAGTAAAAAAATAAATAATTCCATAATTTTGTGGCGGATTTTACCACATGGCGTGGTGAATTTCACCACATTAAAGCTTCGTCAATTTTTTGAGAATACAAAGCAAAAAATCTTCCTCCAATGCCATAGAAATAAGATACAATAATTTAATTTAATGTTTGATACTCACTATTCGTAATTTTCCCCTTTTCTTTCACATACAAAACGGCTTTCACTTGCCTGCCGTTCAAACCTAACTGTTGCAATTGTTCTTCCGAATATTTGTCTTTGAAGAGCGTTACGATAAAACCACCCTCTTTTTCGTTTATTTCAGGGGTTGGCAGTCCTGCCACATTGCATGAATTAACGATTTTCATTATACCACTGCCGCTACGATAATAATACCGCCCACGTAAAGAAATCGGCACGGAATAGGGCTGCACGACAATTTCAATATAGTACTTGTCGCCGTCCTGCAAAAGATTGACTTCGGCAGTCATTCCCATATTATTCTTGATTTTGTTGGAAATTTCTTCCATTAGTGCCTTTTGGTCGGGCAAACCGACGACAGTGGCGGCATCATTCATTCCGATATAGATTTTACCGCCTTGCGCATTGGCAAAGCCGCATACCCATTTCAAGTAATCATCGTGCCATGAGGACTTGTATTCTATGTTTTGTTTTTCGGGCATAATTATTCTAATTTAATCTTTTTCTAATAATCATATTTTGCTTATTACCCTCATCAAAACAAAAGAAATCTAAGAAGTAGTTTTTATATGCTACGATTTTTCTTTCCGTTTCCATGCGGCAAAGGTACATAAAATGGTAATACAACTTTTTTGGCAATTATTATCATAAAAACCTCATTATTAACTAAAACACCGCTCGTCGGCTATGCAAAGTGAGCAGAGTGAAAGAAGTTAAGTCTTTTTTATAAACTTTTATATCATTCGCATCCGCCAATCCACCCCACACTCGCACAAAACAAAAAACAAGACAATATGCTTGAAACACCTCGCCCATCTCAAGATAGACCACTTCACAGTGCCCTACAAGCCCGATTTGAGGGCAAAATCAAAAGGTGTGTGCAAACGGGGTGTACGGAGCATAAAAAAAGCACTTACGAACTGTGCTATAAGCGTTCATAAGTGCTTGATTATCAGCCTGTGACCCCGGAGGGGCTCGAACCCTCGACCCAATGATTAAGAGGCGCATATCGTTGATTATCAACGAGTTACATCTTTTATCATTTTGTCTACAAGTCCTTGGATTCCAAACCCATCCGGAGTCTTTTATTTATGATTTATTTATATTCTTTTTCCACCTTTCTCTAAAGGTGTGTGCGAATTACGTACACAGCACCAAAAAACACACCTCAAAATCACGACACAAAGGTATATAAAAATATTATACCACCACCTGTTTTGACCAAAATTTTATCAAAAATCTTTGAGAATAGGCGTTAAAAAGTATTTGAGATTCGTTTCAAATTATATTTTTGCTTCTTATTG
>BNTP01000237.1 GCA_025996695.1 Bacteroidia bacterium
AGAGAGAGAGAGAATGAAACCTTCATTCGCTGCCTAAACCCCGTAGCGGGATACTTTAATTGTTGTTTTATGTGAAAGCTTCGCTATCACTTTGTTAATGGTTCGCGAAACTTTCAGGTCAATTTTTGTCCAAAAACGACGATTCCTGTTAAGAGTCGGGTTTATGTTGAGTATCAAGGAGTTAGCAGGCAAAAACCCGCTTCGACACCCACTTTTGCACCCAAAAATCACCCATTTTTCGGGTGAAAAAACCCACTTTTTTTCACATAATTTAAGAGATTTTTCTGTCAAACTTTGTTAAATACTTGTTTGGTTGGAGTATAGGCTGTACTTTTGTTCTCGAAATGAAATCAGCTTCATTTCACGAAAATAAAAAAACGAGGATTCTTAACAGTAATCCTCGTTTTTGGGTAAAAATGGGGGGGGGAATTCGGGGGTTGGGGGGATTTCAAAGCAAAAGGGAAAATCGCTTTTAAGAGTTCGCTTTATGGAAGATTTTAACCAAATTCAGATGTAATCGCTATGAAAAATCATTTTAATCACAGTTCAAAACTTTTTTTTAGTACTTTTGTAGCCGAATATGAATACATTCATTTTAGCAGATAATCAATATATTACTCGCGAGGGGGTTCGTACCTTGTTGACGCACACGTTGCTGGCGGATGCCATCATCGAGGTTTCATCACGCGTGGAACTGATAAGGCAGTTGGAGCTTTATCCCGAAGCCGTTGTGGTATTGGACTACACGCTTTTCGATATGACGGATACGCAGCTCATGAATATGAAACAAAAATATGCTGCTTCCTTGTGGCTGCTGTTTTCGGATGAACTTTCACAGCAGTTTCTGCGACAAGTGTTGTTAGCTGAACAGCAATTTGGGGTGGTGATGAAAACCGATACGAAAGAAAATATTACCAAAGCGATGCAACAGGCAGTCAAAGGATCCATTTATTTATGCGAACTCGCGACGCACGTATTGCAGGACGGTGTGCCGTCACAAGGTCTTCACAACATCCTCACAGCCAGCGAGCAGATGGTTTTGCGTGAAATAGCCTTGGGCAAAACAACGAAGGAAATTGCCTACGACCACAATGTGAGTTTTCATACTATTAATACCCACCGCAAAAACATTTTTCACAAATTGGAAGTAAATAATGTGCATGAAGCCATAAAATATGCGCTCCGTGCCGGAATTATTGATTTGGCAGAATATTGCATATAGTAATTAATTAAAAAAAATATTATACCTTTGCACCAATTATTTGAATATTATGCTTACACTCAAGGTTATTACGGAAAATACGCAGGATGTGATTGATCGCTTGGCAAAAAAACATTACGATGCCAAAGAAATCATTGCACAAGTTTTGGACACGGATGCCAAACGGAAAACGGCTCAACAGCATTTAGACAGTAATTTGGCGGAAGTCAATAATTTGTCGAAATCCATCGGACAATTGATGAAAGAGGGCAAAAAAGAGGCTGCTGAAGCGATGCGTCAAGTGGTGAGCAAGGCCAAAGAAGCCAATGCACAGTTAGAAACCGACATGAAAGAGGCAGAAAAAAAACTGACCGAGTTGCTGTGTCAAATTCCAAACCTCCCGCACGAGAGTGTGCCCACAGGCAAGCATGCCGAAGACAACGTGACCGAAAAAACAGGCGGCAAAACGCCTGAATTACCGACAAACGCTCTACCGCATTGGGAGTTGGCAAAAAAATACAATTTGATTGATTTTGAATTGGGCGTGAAAATCGCCGGCGCAGGATTTCCTGTTTACAAGGGGCAAGGTGCTCGTTTACAACGCGCATTGATTAACTTTTTCTTGGACAACGCCCGAGAAGCAGGTTATTTGGAAGTGCAACCACCCTACGTGGTAAATGCAGATTCCGGCTACGGCACGGGGCAATTGCCCGACAAAGAAGGTCAAATGTATCATTGCAACGCCGACGATTTGTACTTGATTCCGACGGCAGAAGTGCCTGTGACCAATATCTATCGCGACGTAATCGTGGAAGAAAAAGATTTGCCCATCAAAAACACCGCCTATTCCGCTTGTTTCCGTCGTGAAGCCGGTTCGTATGGAAAGGACGTGCGCGGACTCAATCGCTTGCACCAATTTGACAAGGTCGAAATCGTGCGCCTCGACACGCCTGAACATTCATATCAATCGCTGCAAGAGATGGTCGATTACGTGCAAACGCTGGTCGATAAGTTGGAACTCCCATGGCGCATTCTCCGACTGTGTGGCGGTGATATGAGCTTCACATCGGCATTAACATTCGATTTTGAGGTATATTCAGCGGCGCAAAAACGTTGGTTGGAGGTCAGTTCGGTGTCCAATTTTGAAAGCTATCAAGCCAATCGCCTGAAATGCCGCTACCGCGATGCCGACAAAAAAACGCAACTGGTGCACACGCTCAACGGCAGCGCATTAGCCCTCCCACGCATTGTTGCAGCTCTGTTGGAAAATAATCAAACGCCGGATGGTATCAGAATCCCGAAAGCATTGGTGCCTTATACGGGATTCGATGTAATATCCTGAACCGTGTTTCAATGATTATATGTAGGCGAATATCCGTTTTTAATGCGTTGACCCTGCTCGGCACCCGCATAAAAATTCAGCCATATTATACGATTCTAATTTCCTCTTCTACGCCGGAAGGCGTAAAAATTCGATAACCCTGTACAAGCGAAGCGCAGTGCGGGGGTTATGGCACCTACTCCTCCCAGCAACCCCGAAGTGGGTTGAATTAATTCATCGCGCCAAAACCATTTTTCCTCCCCATCAATGCTATTGACTTTTTATTTCATCGCCAAGAACTTCTACTTTATGATGTTCTTGTTGATTATTGATGTAGTGTTCAGTTAATTTTGACAAGCCGTATATTTTTTGTACCATTGCCGCCAAAAACGAGTTTTGGTAAAGTATCGGATAAAATTAACAAAAGAAGAGGTTTTGGAACTTCAAAAAATCGTGAGCAAGGGGTCTCACAGTACACAAACCTACCGAGCAGCCTATGTTTTGCTCAATGTAGATGAAGGAGC
>BNTP01000238.1 GCA_025996695.1 Bacteroidia bacterium
GTGCCCTATTGGTTTTGTTCATCAACCCCGCATCGGCAACAACCACAAAATCGTCCAAATCAAAGCGTTTTACAAAATCTTCCACTATCGGAAGCATTGTTCGTCCCTCATATTGAGAGCCGTTGAATAGCGAATAAGACAGCGGATAACCATCCCTGTCAACGGTGGCTACCTTGCTGCGTGGCTGACAAATCCGGAAAACAACCAAATGCTTCAAAATCTCATCGTCTATCCTGTCAAAACCAATCAAATGAAACACCCTGTTTAATATCAATTGAGTGCCATTGAGCAGTATGTTTTCGATATTGCCCGGTAAATACGCGGTAATCTGCTTTTCTTCCTGTTCACGTGTATGTTCTGCAACCATATCGCGTTGGCCATGATAATCGGCAAGCCATGTTTTGCCTTGCTGATACAACTTCTCTATCTCGGCGGCATTGGAACGGCTACCGACTGTTTTAACTACACGGTAGTTGCCACCGCGTTTGTCGATTATCTGAACGCTGACTACGCCACTCGGATTTTTCTTTTTGCGTATAAACATACCGCAAAAGTAACTCTTTTTTTTGCCGGGACACCCAAAATGGTGTCCTGAAAAATCTATTCAACTGATTATTAGGGAACACGCGTAAATAACATATACATTTTAATAACTTAACTTGTTTATTATTATATGCTTACAAATTAAAACGGAAAGATTATTTACGCGCGTTCCCTTAGATGATTACAAAAACAATTGAGAAAAAGTGTCAAAGGCAGGAAATTTTACAAATTCGTTCATAAATCATTTTTTTTCTTGATTATTACTCTTTTTTACTGTATGCTCCAATGACAAAACAGCCAAGTTTAGTTTAAAAGTGGTTTCCGTTTCGGTCGTGCCCAATTCATTGCCGATTAAGTCGGACAGAATCTCGCCGCTGCGATTGAGTCGGCTTTTGCGCGCTTGCTCATCGGGCAGTTGACTGCATTCGGCGATGGTGCGTGAAAGTTCTTTGAATTTGGCAAATGTGTTGATGATTTCGATTGTTGTTTGCGTTGCGATGGGGCTTTTAAGAATTGTTGCCAGCATGTACAAGCCTTTCTCGGTAAAAGCGGTTGGCAACACTGATGAATGTTTCAAAGGATTGAACCGGTCGAAATTTTCGACCAGTTCATTTTTCTCATCGGCATTGACATTCCAAAGGAAGCTATCCGGAAATTTATCCAAATTATTTTTGATCGCTTCATTGACCCGTTTTGTCTGCACCCCATACAACACCGCGACATCGCTGTCGAGAATCACACTCTGCCCACGCAAGTTGAGCACCTTGTCCTCAACGTGATTAAATTTTACAATTTCGTTCATCTGATTTTTTATTTGAAATTAAAACTGCGACAAAGGTAATATATAGTTTGGGTTATTTCCAAATTTTTCATATTGTATTTGCATTTTATTTGCATTATTACTGCATTAATGTTGGTTGTATGACCAAATGATGCGTTTGTCGGTGTAAGGGATGAATTTCTTACTTGGAGAAAGGAGAAATGTTTTGTCGCCTGATCGTAGAGTGGCCTCAGCAGAGTTAAGCAACACTAATGTTAAAATTGTCTAATAATGTGTGATTATATGAAAATAGTTTGTACCTTTATGAAATATTATAGTAGTCGCGAGGTTGCGACTACGCAGAATGTAAGTATAATACACGCAAAATGGACATTAGACAAATGGCACACAATAAACATATAACTCCTACAGCTTCCTCATTATCAGTAACTTACGGGGGGAGTAAATTCCCGTGCAAAAGCCAAACTGCGCAAGCGTATCTTCGCCTCCGCGCGCTTCCGGCGTTAAACCACATTTTCACAAACATACAAGCAAGCCGTAATGGGACTTTAGAGTCCTGTTGCGGCTTTTTGCGTCGGTTGCAATTGGAGGAAGGCGTGTTCGCATGGGGTGCCTCCGCTGCTGGGCTCCGCCCCTGCGGTCGACCCATTCGGCTACGCTCAGGGCAAGCTATGACGGGCGCCATTTTTTAAAGAGAGAGGGGCAATGCAGCGGCGGCGAAGCCGCCGCTGCATTGCCCTTACCCCCCCACGACAAGGTCGTCTTGTCGACCGAAGCAAAGCGGGCGTTAGACCGCTTTGCGGAGCGGTGACACCTCATGCCAACACGCCTGTCCCGTAGGGACGGCACTTTATTAACCATAGACTGAAGTGTCTGTTGCGTAACCAAAAAAAGTGCTCAAAAAATTTGTTTATATCATTGAATTTCAGTACCTTTGCATATAATTTTAACGCAAAAAAGTATGCAAGGATTAAAAACATACGAAGAGAAAATATTTGTTAATTTTCAGCTATCGGCACACGTTCCGAGCGATAATTTTTACAGACGCCTTCGTAACACATTGGATTTGACGTCCTTACGCAAGATGACGCAAAAGTATTACGGCACAGAAGGTCAGAAAAGCATTGAGACCGAGGTATTTTTCAAGTTAATGCTGATTGGCTATTTGGAAAATATCAACTCAGACCGCAAAATTGTAGAAACAGCAGGGATGCGATGGATATGCTGTATTTATTGGGATATGACATTGGAGAGTCTGGTTGCCAAGGAAAGCGAAATTTTTTATGATGAAGTAGTTGAAAGTGAAGAAGCTAACGACAAAAAAAGCAATAAAAAAACACAACAAAAGCAGTGAAAAACACAGCGATCAATATTGAGGCATACATACCTCATCATGGCGCATACAAACCGGAGAAAGAAGGATTTACATACAACAAAGATACCGATTGTTATATTTGCAGTCAAGGCATTAAGCTGGATTTTTCAGGCAAAGCGCATGATAAAAGACAGGGCACCAGTGCGTTTCGTTATCGAAGCAAAGCAGCAGATTGTAAAAATTGTCCATTGCGAGAAACTTGTGTAAACAAAGCAGGCTATAAGAGTATAACGGTTACCGTTGATAGAGACTATTACGAAAGGGCAGAAAAGCGCATAAACACACGTAAAGGCAAACGCATGATGCGAGGCGAGCAAAAACGGTT
>BNTP01000239.1 GCA_025996695.1 Bacteroidia bacterium
TAAAACATCAGCGGTAACGGCTATTAACTCAACCACCCAGCAAGCGCCAGCGACGGAAGCGCAGGTCTACGCGACCGTCGCAGACGTCCCCAATACCGCCATGCAAGCTTTCCGCGATTCTGTGTATCTTACAGCGCAGACGCTGAACGGCGAAAAAACGTTCGGTTCGTTGCCTATTTTACCGGAGCAAACCGCGAGAAGATTCTACGCCGGCCCGGACGCAGCTTCAGGTACCGGAGTTCCAACTTTTCGTGCGTTGGTTGCAGCAGACGTCCCTACCTTGAATCAGAACACGACGGGTAGTGCAGCCCTGGCAACGGCCTTGGGCACCGGCGCTGACCGCACGAAATTGGATGGTATCGCCACCGGCGCAACCGCAAATTCACCGTCCGCCACGACTCCGAGAGCTAATTCGGGAACAACCGGTACGGTTGGTACGGAAGCAGGCTATTCGCGAGGCGATCACGTGCATCCGACACAGGTGCAAAACAGTATGACGGCGAGCACTGCGCTGGCTCCATCGGTGGATGCAGTCCAAACCGCTCTCAATGGAAAGCTGAACACCACAGCGACACTGGGGCTAGCAGGAGATGTGCTCGCGGCGTCCGGGGCAATTGGCGGGACGATTACCACTACGTTGGCAACTACAGGCGTGACAGCAGGCACGTATGGCCCATCCGCCGATCAGACACCCGGGTGGGGAGGTACGTTCTCTGTGCCGAGATACCAGGTGGATACCAAGGGTCGCTTGACCACTGCGGGTTCGCAGACCGTGACGATTCCGGCCACAGTGGTGTCGAATGCAGCGAACGGGTTGATGCCATCCCTTCTTTTCCAGACACTGAATGGCTCAAAAACTGCTAAAACGTTTTATGCTGCGCCTAGTGCCAATAATGGGGCGGCATCCTTCCGTGCAATAGAGGCGACCGATGTGCCAACCTTGAACCAGAACACCACCGGAAACGCGGCAACCGCGACCGCGTTGGCGTCGGAAGGTAGGATATCGCTCTCGAGTTCGTCGTCCAGTACGGCTGCCGGGATCACGTCAGGGAGCTACCTTTACACAAATGGTGGCTATATAACAATCGGCGCTAGTGTGGCCGGCGCCAGTCGCGATGCCGCCGGCGCTTTATCGGCCTCTGACTACAGTACGATACATTCGCTAACGTACGCCGGCGGGCAAACATCAACAGATTGCGTCACCCGGTATGGAAATTATGCTGTGCTGGTCGGCTCGAGGATGTGCGTTTATGTGAACGAATCTCAGGTAACCTGGTTTACTGCGCAAATATATTGCCACAATAAAGGGATGCGTGGAGCTACAGTTAGTGATTTAACTTTCATCATGAACTACCCTGAGGGACTAACAGCAATAGGACCCACCGGGAGGAGGCGGTGGATAGGCGACGGGTATGGCGGCCCAGGTGACGGTGGCATTCTCATGCGTGGGTATACGCTCGATTGGCATGGATTGGCGTCGACAAGCACCTACATCCACTACCACATATTAGACACGAACATGAGCGGTGGATTCCATTATAAAGACCGAAATGATGGAACATATGGATTCATATGCGCCGCTGTGATGTGAATATTATCAAACATAACGTACACTCTTGCAATTGATGCATGCAATCAAGGCTATCGCCTTGTTCGTGAAACATCATGTCCAAACGCGAATGGGGTTTCCCGAGAAAACCTATCAGGACGAAAAAGAATAAACCCTAACTATTGAAGAAAGGCACTGACTCGTCGGGAGTCGGTGCTTTTAATATGTGGATCAAAAAAGACGTTTTATCGTTGTAAAATAATCGCAAAAATAAAAAGATTGCGGCAACCACAGCATTCACAACTTGCGAAGAGATGACACAACAAAAGGGGTTCAACACCTGTTGAAAACCCCTTTGTGCGGTTTTTTATCGTATTAGCTTACTTAAGGAAAAAAGATTGACCAAGGATAACGCCCGCAAAGGTCGCGCTTTTCCATCAGTTTGCCAAATAAAAAATCATGTTTTACAACATGTCAACCGTATAAAATAATGTTCACCCTATTTGTTAAATTCATCGTTGGCAAAATAAATTTCCGCAAAAGGCGTGATGTCTTTCAAAATTTGTTGTATCTTTGTCATCTGAAAAAATTCATAATTCATAATTCATAATTTGTATAGCATGAACTTATTAATTGTAATCGTTCTCTGTGCCTTAGGCATATTTTTGATTGTGGCGGAAGTGTTTCTCATTCCCGGCACCACACTGGTTGGATTGGCAGGTATAGCCTCGTGCATTGGCGGTGTCTATTATGCTTTTGAATATTTGGGCACCGGCACCGGAATTTTCTTTTTGGTGCTTTCGGTGATTATTGTTATTGCAGCAGTCATTTATTTCATTCGCTCTAAAGCGTTGGATAGCATCGAGTTAACGACGGCAATACACTCCACTGTCGCCGGAAAAGACAGACTTAACATCGCAGTAGGCGACACCGGCAAGACAATTTCTCGTCTCAATCCGATGGGAAAAGTGCACGTCAACGACATCACGATGGAAGGCAAGTCGGTAGATGATTTCATAAACGAAGGCACCGAAATTGAAGTTGTGCAAGTTTCTCCAATGCAGTTGGTGGTGAAAGTCGCATCGCGGCACACCCTCACTTCCTCCACCGAAACCGTCCTTGCGAGTACAGCGAAGCAATCCAGTCTTTGGTAGCCATGAGGGCATTATCAACCATGCACCAACGTACCAATTTTTTCGCCCGACAACACTTTTTTCAAATTGCCGACCGTGTCCATATCAAACACGATAATCGGCAGATTATTGTCTTGAGCCAGCGTGGTTGCCGTCAAATCCATGATTTTCAGTCCACGTTTGTAAATTTCGCCAAAGGTGATTTCGTCAAATTTGGTTGCGGTGGGGTCCTTTTCCGGGTCTGCCGTATAAATTCCGTCTACGCGAGTGCCTTTTAGCATCACATCCGTTTCCAATTCCACGGCACGCAGTACGGACGCTGTGTCGGT
>BNTP01000240.1 GCA_025996695.1 Bacteroidia bacterium
AACTACACTCATATTTCTTTTTCTTTATTGTACAGGCGTTGCATGCAACGCTCCTACGTTATTTGCACGGAACGAGAGGCTCGAACTCCCGACCCTCGGTTTTGGAGACCGATGCTCTACCGACTGAGCTAGTTCCGTAATTATTTCACTATTCCCGCAAGACCGCAAAAGAGCCGAAACTGCCCCACAGCCACACCACTCGCCAATTTCCCCACCATTAGGGACGAAATCGGACGCAAAGGTACGATATTTTTTTTGATTTACCAAACAATTTTGCTTTCTTGGCTATAAATTTTTTCGGGTACTATGAAAAGTAAGCGACGATTCCGCAATAGGAAAATCCCCAGGCAAAGAATTTAGTTGGAGTTTAAGCGTTCGTGAAGTCATTCGCCCTTTTCCTTCAAGAACTATTTGATCGTCGTAGATCTTAACGATGCCAAAAGAGTTGTCATTTTCGGTTTCGACAACGCCCTCCACCGTGATCACGGGGATGTTTTTGTAATACGCAAAGCCTCCTGCATGGTGATGTCCCGAAAATACGGCTTTCACGCAGGAATAACGACCGATGGTTTCTAATATTTCCATATTGTTGAGCGCAGTAAATCCTGTTTGAGGATAAAGCGGATGATGTGAAAATACCAATACGTTATCTCCCGATTTTTCGGCTTTTGACAAAAGGTCGTTGAACCATTTCATTTGGTTGGCACCAATTCCGCCATTCCATTCCGCTCCCTGAATGCCGCCGGAGGATTTAATCCGGCTCCGCATCTCCGACAATTCCTGCTCTTTCTCTGTCCCCGCAACATTGGCGTATGACGCTATTTCATTTGTATTCAACAAAATGAATATCCAATTCTTTTCCCAAAAAAAATAAAATTCCGAAGGCATATCGAATTTTTCATACAGGATGGCATTGTTTGTCACGCCTTTGTAATCATGATTTCCGGTCGTATTATAGAGTTTCTTTTCCAAACGGGCAAGGTGCTTGAATACGGTATCAAGTTCTGCAAAGTTCCTGTCCGCAACATCGCCCAGATTGATTGTAAACTGAACTTTCTGCTCATTGAAACAGCTTACGGCATCATCCGTTTTTTTCAATGAATTTCTGTAAAACCGGTTGATTGCCGGATCGCAGTCGGCATATTGAATATCTGCAATCAAACCGAACCGGATAAGCGGTTGATTTTTCTGCGCCGAAACATTCATCAATGTAGATGAGCACATGACGAACGCTATGAACATGATAATTTTTTTCATCTTTGATAATTTGAATTTTAATGAAAATCAGCGACTGCAAAATTAGATAAAAATAATGAGATTTCCAAGCGCATGAAAATGAAAAAGGCGGAACGGCATCAAAATTATGATGATGAAAAAGGTCTCCGTCTGTTACGCCTTCCGGCGTAACAGACGGAGACATCCCCTGCCAATAAGCACAATTAATGCACGCGTCGACCCTTCGACGGCGTAGTAAAACGCTACCTAGCAGGCGGGTTATAGCGGGAGCGCCAAGCGGAAGCCTAAGTAGATGTATTGCACGCTTGGGTCGAAATTGTTGCGACGCGACATGCCGCAGTAAGTCGCAGCATCGATCCAGCCGCCGCCGCGAGATACGCGGTCAGAACCTGTAGTTGGACCAGTAGGGTTGGTTGTGCTTGACGGATAATATATGGTTGATGCACCATACCAGTCGCTGCATCACTCATATACATTACCGCTCATATCATAAATATCAAGTTCGTTTGGTAGTTTTGTACCTATGTCATGTGTTTTCCCACCGGAGTTTGATGTGATCCAAGCGACATCATCAATCGTATTACTACCACTAAAGGTGAAGCCGCTCGTGGCTTGTCCGCCCTTCGCGGCATATTCCCACTCTGCCTCTGTCGGCAAATCGGTCGCATCCCTACGGGATGCGGGTTTGTCGCGTTCGGTTGCCGTTTTTACCGAGCTATCATCCCTAACGGGATGGGGATAATCATCGCCTTGTCTGCTATAATTTAGACATGGGTGTTTCATTTTCGTAATTCTTAATTGTAAATTGTTCATTCCACCATGCTAAATATTCAGTCCACTTTTTAAATGCTCATTCCACCTAGCAAATTGTTCATTCCACATTTTTAATTGTTCATTGTTCACATTCACATTCATATTCATATTTAATTGTTCATTATTCATTGTTTTGTCTTGGCAATCCGTTAGGATTGCATCGCTCGGTAGAAACGGCCATGCCTCTCGCGCCCCGAAGGTAGGTATGCAACATCATCATCCCGTCCCTGCGGGACGATGCGAAGGGCTGAAAGCCCGATAATCAATAACGTAGGGTGATGCCCAGTCGTGGTCGGAAGATTTTTATTTTTTAAATTTTTTAAGGATATATGCGATTTTTCACCTCCAAAAGGAGAAAAATATAGATAAATCGGCATCATCATTGTTAAAAGATGTTTCATGATAAAGCTATTTCTTAATAAAAATTTTCTTCCGAACACGACTGGGTGATGCCCTACGCTATTGATTATCAGGCTTTCAGCTAGGGTGTTCAGTAAATAGTATCAAAAAATAATCATCGCCGCTTGCGGAAGCATAGACTTGACTGGCACAGAGTACTGTTTTTGAACTAAAAAAGTACTCCTGAATACTTGTTTGCTTGCTTGTCTATTAGGGAACGCGCGTAAATAATCTTTACGTTTTAATTTGTAAGCATATAATAATAAACAAGTTAAGTTATTAAAATGTATATGTTATTTACGCGTGTTCCCTTAGTACTTTTGCATACTAATAAAAACGATTAAGAAAATGAGAAAGAACAATCCGGAAACAGAAATTACACATCTTCCTGACTTCGTCATAACATAAATTAACATTTTCATAAAACGCTGATAATCAGCGCGAAAGCGATTTTGCGACACCCATTTTGGGTGTCGCACCCCCAAATTTCATTACCTTTGTTCTAGAAATGTACGTGCGCAGGAAGCCTAACAGGTCGGGCAGCACAAGCGTGGT
>BNTP01000241.1 GCA_025996695.1 Bacteroidia bacterium
CGTGAAAAGGGACGGATTAAAAGGTTATGCAACCAACACCAATCTTTCTGCCGGGCACCTGACCCCAAAACACCTGTCCATCGCCGCGCTGTTTGATGAAAATTTTTGGAAATTTGTTTAGGGTGTCAAAGTGTCAAAGTCAGGAGAGTCGCTATAAACTTGTCAAAATAACTCCCGTATGTTGTAATTATTCGTTTCACAATGCAAAGATACATATATTTGTACAATTAAGCAACACTTTGCTAATAATTGCGATTTGACGGTTTCAATGGACGGACACACGATAATCAGTTTTTCTCGCTTGAGAATTTCTTTCGCGATGTGTACAAAACAGGAAATCACCTCGTCCAAAATTGGTGCCCAATCGGTCTTTTCGTGCGGCCAAGTCAGCATCACTGCACTTTGCGGTTCCCATTCTGTCGGGAGGCGGATGTTTATTTTTTCGTTCATATTGATTTTGAAATATAGAATGGCGATTTTGTGTATTATAAATTTAATTTTTATTTTGCTACTGGGATAGTGAAACTTTTGTTGTTTATATCTTCAATCAAATCTTTTAGGGCGTTTCCATCCAATCTCTTAATCCTGAATTATAATCAATACCATATAAAATCGGAAATACTCTTTCTCTTCCTTCTTTAAGGGAATTTATGAATAATCCATTGACTTTACAAGAGATATTTCTTTCTTTATGGGCACGAGGTGGAATAGGAAGTGGGTTCCCAATAGCTTTCCAGTTTTGGTTTATTCGTGATTTAATGGTTATGATAATTTTAACGCCGATTATTTACTTTATATGCAAACGAGCAAAAATATATGGTGTTCTTCTTCTCTGCATTTTGTGGTTTTTCCGATGGTGGGTTAATATTCCGGGATTAAGTATTCTAGCTCTTTTCTTTTTTACTGCCGGAGCTTATTTTAGCATAAACAAAAGAAATTTGATAGTTGATATGGATAAAATAAAGCGATTGTCTTTTGCGCTTTATCCGCTGCTTGCCCTTGTAGACTTATTTACAAAACAATATGCTTTCAATGGCTTTATACACAAGGTGGGCATCGTAGTGGGCATCGTATTTGTGTTTAATTTTGCAGCATTTTTGTTAAAAACGGGCAAGGTACATGTAAACAAGTTTTTTGAAACGTTTTGTGCCAAAAATTACCGATGATATCTCGGGCGGAAGATGCCAGAGTCCCTAAATCAATATTTCTTCAAAAAAAGGTGAAAAAACGCGATTTCTTAAATAACAATTTCTGTATTTCAAAAATTCTTCCTATCTTTGCAAAGTTTTTTATTTAAGCTAAAAAAATGAGAATACACAAAGAGGGGTATAAAATAATCTTCGTCGCCTTGATTTTGTTGGTGGCACTAAATGTTGTGTTGCGCTATGCTGATAAAAACACGGTGTTCTACATCATGTTGGGTATCTCAGTGGTGTTTTTTTTGATGTTGGTCAACTTTTTTCGCAATCCACGACCTTTTTTCTCAGACGACACGGAAAATATCGTGATTGCTCCCGCAGACGGTCGCGTGGTGGTAATCGAAGAAGTTTTTGAATCGGAATATTTTAAGAAAAATTGCTTGCAAATTTCCATTTTTATGGGGCTGACCAATGTTCATGTCAATTGGATGCCAATAAATGGCAAAATTATCCATTACGGACATCAAAACGGTAAATTCAAAGCTGCATACTTGCCTAAATCCAGTTTGGAAAATGAGCGTTCGACGGTGGTCATTGAGCGAAAAGACGGCACGCAGATACTTGTACGCCAGATTGCCGGAGCTATGGCACGCCGCATCGTCACGTATGCCGAAATTGGAAAGGAAGCACAGATCAACAACCAATTGGGATTTATTAAATTCGGTTCGCGAGTGGATTTATTTCTGCCTTTAGACGTGGATATTTGCGTTGAATTGGACCAGAAAGTGTACGGCAACCAAACCGTTGTTGCCTATTTCAAACATCCGGAGTCATGAATCTTATGAAACACGTGCCGAATTTCATTACCTGCCTCAATTTGTTTGCAGGCTGTTTGGCTTGTGTCACGGTTTTGGCTCATCACAATCAAGAGGGCGCCTTCATTTTTATCGTTTTGGCAGCAGTCTTTGATTTCTTCGACGGTTTTGCGGCGCGATTGCTAAAAGCCTATTCCTCCATCGGTGCGGAATTAGACTCACTGGCAGATGTAGTTAGCTTTGGCGTGGCTCCCGGCTTTATGGTTTACACCTATTTGGATAGTTATCAAAGCGGCTATTTGCCACTTTTAGCCCTTTTACTGCCTGTTTTTGCAGCCTTGCGATTGGCAAAATTCAATGTAGACACGCGGCAGACGACCTCTTTTTGGGGATTGCCTGTGCCGGCCTGTGCGCTGTATTGGGCTTCCATGATTCTAACGTTGCATTATTTTTCGCCGTCTTTTTCAATGGTCACCATGGTCTGTATCGTTGTCCTTTTAATTATTTTTTGCTTACTGATGGTGTCTGAAATTCCGATGTTGTCGCTGAAATTCAAAAATGTCGAGTGGAAAGATAATCGATGGGCGTTTTCAATCATTATCATTTCCGTCATTCTAATCGCTTGGTGTTCAGTCGATTCAAAGCCTTATTTGGGCGTCTGCCTGTCTATTATTGTCTACATTTTCTTGTCATTGGCACATAATATTTTGGCAAAAAAGAAATAAATTAACAAAAGTTTTGCGATTTGCAAAGTTTTTGTTACCTTTGCCGAATAGTGTGCGACAAGCCGTCGTCGAAACAATTGTTCAGCAAGCGAGACTGAACCTATTATTCCGTTAATAGTAGCCTAAAGAGGCGTGCGACCGGAGTAATCCGGTAGTGCGAAGCCCTCTTGCAAAGTCCCTGTTAAAACAAGGAGCAAGAACCGTGAGGGGATACAACTACTGCCAGCATCAGGCGGTTAAGGGGCAAGGCTTTCCGGTAAGAACAACGTAAGTGAATCGCTGCACTATCGTGACAAAGAAAAGGCTAAAGGTGCTGACAAGCCT
>BNTP01000242.1 GCA_025996695.1 Bacteroidia bacterium
GCGCGACAAAGAAACCGACATTGAACTGGAAATAGACAATCAATACATCATGTCGCCCAAAGATTTGAAAACCATTGGATTCTTGCCCAAAATGCTGGAAGCAGGCGTGCAGGTATTCAAAATCGAAGGACGTGCCCGCGGCCCGGAATATGTTCGTATCGTTTGCGAGTGCTATAAAGAAGCGATTGCGGCTTACGAAAGCGGTCAATGGTCGGAAAACAGAGTAATAGGATGGGACGAACGCCTCGCACGCGTCTTCAATCGCGGTTTCTGGAACGGTTATTACCTCGGTCAACGTCTCGGCGAATGGAGCGACCAATATGGCAACAAAGCTACTGAGAAAAAAATATACATCGGAAAAGTCATCAAATACTTTTCTAAACTCGGTGTAGCGGAGTTTTTAATGGAAACAGGCACCCTAAACGCAAACGAGCAAGTGTTAATCACCGGACCAACCACCGGTACTCTCTTTTTGGCTGCCGAAGACATCCGCGTAGACCTAAAATCTGTCGACAAAACCGAAAAAGGAGAACGCTTCTCCATGCGCGTCCCCGAAAAAGTCCGTCCAAGCGATAAACTATTCCTTTACTCCGGCTCTCACGCCTGAAAAATCTCATTTATATCGGGAGCACGACAAATTTCCCTTTTTCGAAGTGGAGAGCACTGTCCCGCAGGGACAGCCCTTTATTAACCGTAGACTTCAATCTACGGGAGTGACAGAGCCCACCCCCCCACCCTACGGGCTTTCTACTATAACAAACAAAAGGCTGTTTCTGATATAGAAACAGCCTCTTTCTAATAAAAATACTTATGAAACCTAAAAAATCAATTATTTCCCTCCATCTTGGCTTTCAAATCGGCCAAGCCACTGATGTCACCAAACGTAGTTTTTTCCGCTGATTGAGAAGCTACTTCTTCTTTTTCTTTCTTGGAAGCACGTTTAGAGTTTTTCTTTTCTGATGCAGAAGCGTCGGTAGATTCTTCTGCCGAAGACGCATTTTTACTTTCAGCACGAACTGCATCTTCATGGATACGGCTGTGCGACAGGATGATACGTTTAGAATCTTTGTTAAATTCAATTACTTTGAAGTTCACTTTTTCGTCTGCCTTGCAAGGGGAACCGTTCTCTTTTACCAAATGTTTGGGGGTGGCAAAACCTTCGACGCCGTAAGGCAACGAAACGACTGCGCCCTTGTCCATCAGGTCGATGATAGTTCCTTCGTGAATAGAACCAACTGTGAAGATGGTTTCAAACACATCCCAAGGATTTTCTTCCAACTGCTTGTGCCCCAAGCTCAAACGACGATTATCGGAATCAATTTCCAACACCAACACGTCAATGTCTGCGCCAACGGATGTAAATTCAGCCGGATGTTTCACCTTTTTCGTCCATGAAAGGTCAGAAATGTGGATCAAGCCTTCAACTCCTTCTTCGATTTCTACGAACACACCAAAATTAGTGAAGTTGCGCACTTTGGCGGAATGTTTGCTGCCAACAGGGAATTTTTCAGCGATGCCTTCCCATGGGTCTGCTTTCAACTGTTTGATACCCAACGACATCTTACGTTCGTCTTTGTCTAACGTTAAGATGACTGCATCCACATCGTCGCCTACCTTCATAAAGTCTTGCGCACTGCGTAAATGCTGCGTCCAGCTCATTTCAGACACGTGAATCAAACCTTCAACGCCCGAAGCCACTTCGATGAATGCACCGTAATCAGCCATCACAACAACCTTTCCTTTTATCACGTCACCCACTTTCAGGTCTTCTTGCAACGCATTCCAAGGATGTGGAGTCAACTGCTTCAAACCGAGAGCAATACGTTTTTTCTCGTTGTCGAAATCCAAGATTACAACATTGATTTTAGAGTCCAACTCAACGATTTCCTCCGGATGCGACACGCGCCCCCAACTCAAATCTGTGATGTGAATTAAGCCGTCTACGCCGCCCAAGTCGATAAATACACCATAGCTGGTGATATTTTTAACGATACCTTCCAAGATTTGACCTTTTTCAAGGCCTGCGATAATCGTTTTCTTTTGTGCTTCTAACTCTTCTTCGATGAGAGCTTTGTGACTCACAACCACATTTTTAAATTCCTGGTTGATTTTAACCACTTTAAATTCCATGGTTTTGTCAACAAACACATCGTAATCGCGAATTGGCTTCACGTCGATTTGTGAGCCCGGCAAGAAAGCTTCGACGCCGAATATGTCAACAATCATACCTCCTTTTGTGCGGCATTTCACATAACCTTTCACTATTTCCTGGCTTTCCAAAGCCTCATTCACACGATCCCAAGAGCGGGTTGCACGTGCTTTTTTGTGGGAAAGGATCAATTGTCCTTTTTTGTCTTCCTGGCTTTCAATGTACACTTCCACTTCGTCGCCCACTTTCAAATCGGGGTTGTAACGAAATTCGTTCATCGAAACCACGCCATCAGATTTGTAACCAATGTTTACAACGACTTCACGTTTGTTCATCGAAGTCACAGTACCGTTCACAACCTCACGGTCGTTAACTTTGCTTAGAGATTGATCGTAAGTTTCCTCTAATTTTTCTTTGCTGATGCCACGATTTGTTTCGCCTTTTTCATACGCTTCCCAATCGAAATCTGCGCTGGGAGCACTTAATTGATGTTCACTCATGCTTTTAATTCAAATTTTTATTAATTGTTAGACATTATATTGTATAAAACCGGCGACAAAGGTAAGAAATAATTATGAATTATGAATTATGAATTATGAATTATTTTCAAGATTTAGCAAAAAATATCGCGGTCGTATACCTAATAGTCCGTTAGGGCTTGCATATCAATAGAGTAAGGGATATACATACATTTTCTCACTAGTGTCCACTAAAAACCATTAATAAATTAAGATAATATATTGTCAATCATATATTTACGATCAATAATTCTGCGTGGACTTTTGAAATGACTACTTTTGTGCCCTATAACAAAATGATAGTT
>BNTP01000243.1 GCA_025996695.1 Bacteroidia bacterium
CCAACCTTTTAGCTGCGGAGATACAGAATTAGACCATTTTTTTCTTAATGATACTGATAATTATAATCTTGAATTATTAGGGAAATCGTTTTGTTATCGCTTAAGGGAAGATCCGTCCGTGATTGTATGCGCTTTCACTTTGTCTAATTCCAGTATTGAAACTAAAAATTTACCCGGCAGTAGACGTAAAAAATTAACTGAATATATTCCTCATGAAAAAACGCTTAGTCGCTATCCTGCTGCTTTGTTAGGTAAAATAGGGGTAAACAAAGAATTTGGCAGAAAAGGAATCGGTTCGGAACTGATTGACGTTATAATCACTTTGGCAACCCTGTCAAGTAATTGGTTTGCTTGCCGATACATGATTGTAGATGCCTATAATAATGAAAACACGCGGAAATATTATGAGGCAAATGGTTTTCAAACTCTTTTTTCAACGGAAAAACAGGAAAAAGAGCATGGTTTACCGGAAGATAATGAATTGAAAACAAGACAAATGTATTTTGACCTTATTCGTGTATCTCAAAATTAGTAATTTATGGCAACAAAAACAAAAACAGCATTTGTGTGCACGCAATGTGGAAATGATTCGCCTAAATGGTTGGGCAAATGTCCTGTTTGTGGTGAATGGAACTCGTATGTGGAAGAAATAATTAGTAAGGGTACGCCCGAAAACAGCGTGCCGGCGATGTCTAATTTTGATGTTTTTCAATCGAAACCCATTCTGTTGCAAGCCATTGAAACGGATGCTGAGGTGCGCATGGATATGCACGATTTGGAGCTGAATCGTGTGTTAGGTGGCGGATTAGTGCCCGGCTCATTGGTGCTGATTGGCGGTGAACCCGGAATTGGAAAGTCTACCCTCGTGCTGCAAACGGTTTTGAAACTTCCCCAATACAAAACGCTTTACGTGTCGGGCGAAGAAAGTGCTAAACAGCTGAAACTGAGGGCTGAACGACTGCATACGATTAATGACAATTGCTACGTCGTGTGCGAAACAAATTTAGAAAAGATTTTTACACATATCAACACGGTGATACCTGATTTGGTGATTGTAGATTCCATACAAACGCTTTTTACCGACCGTGCAGAATCCAGTCCGGGGAGTATAACGCAGGTCAGAGAGTGCGCAGCGGGGCTTTTGAAGTTCGCAAAAGAGACCGGAACTCCTACCCTACTCATTGGACACATCAACAAAGATGGTAATATTGCCGGCCCAAAGGTGTTGGAACATATTGTGGACACAGTTTTGCAGTTTGAAGGCGACCAACATTATATGTATCGAATTTTACGCAACATCAAAAATCGCTTTGGAAGTACCTCTGAATTAGGTATTTATGAGATGCGACAAGACGGTTTGCGTGAGGTAAATAATCCTTCTGAATTGTTGTTGACACAAAATCATGAAGGTTTGAGTGGTGTTGCCATCGCGGCAGCCATCGAGGGCGTGCGTCCGTTTTTGATTGAAACACAGGCACTTGTGAGTACGGCTGCCTACGGTGTCCCACAGCGTAGTGCAACCGGTTTTGATATTCGTCGTATGAACATGCTTTTAGCCGTTTTAGAGAAGCGTGCAGGCTTCAAATTAGGTCAGAAAGATGTGTTTTTGAATATTGCGGGCGGATTGCGAGTGAACGACCCTGCAATGGATTTAGCTGTAATTAGTGCGATATTGTCGTCCAGTTTAGACATATCCATTGAGCGCGAAACGTGCGTCTGTGGCGAGGTTGGACTGAGCGGCGAGATTCGTCCGGTCAATCGCATCGAGCAGCGGATTCTCGAAGGGGAGAAACTTGGTTTTAAGCGTATGCTTATTCCTCAAAATAATCTTAAAGGCTTTGATTCCAAGAAGTTAAACATTGAAATCAAAGCCGTTAAGAAAGTCGAAGAAGCGTTTCATGAATTGTTTGGGTAATAATATTGCAAAGTCATAAGAAGACACATAATCATATTTAAACAAATTGTTCCCTTTTAATGATAAATAGTGCACTGGTTGTATCCACAAGAAATGAACAATAAACCACCGGTTTGGATGCAAATAAATCGGGTACGGAAACAGGCTCTACATCTTGAACATCCAAATTGCCCCAATCCACTTGAATATGTGACCATACAGGCATGGCGATGTCGTTGATGAGTTTTGTGCCGAGCGTTTCGGCTTCCGTTTTATTGGTAATGATATAGGCTTCGCCGGCTCCGGCATAAGCCAGACTTTCGATTAAGTGGCGGTTGACATCACTACCGATTTCCAACGCGAATAAATTGGCTTTGCTCTGATTTTCAACCAATTGAAACGCTTTGTTTTCAACAGTCACATAGCCGTCGGTGGCGATAACGAACTATTTTACGAACACTAATGGATTACAACAATATACTAATGATTTGGATACTTTTGATGCAATTTGCCAACATTATGGCTTAACTACTTTTTTGATTGATTTTACTACAGAACCTACGATAGCGGCATTTTTTGCAACCTATTCGGACAAAGAAGAATTAAAAGGCGATGGCGTTCTGATTTGTATAAACAAACAAAAGATTGCTGAAACTACTGCTTGGCTCCAAGAAATCCGACCAAATGTTCCCAAAGAACATTTTCCACGCATTACTTCTCCAAACATCACTAATCTTTGGCGATTGCAAGCACAAAAAGGTTGTTTTTTAAGTACTGGTTTAGATAAATGGGAAAAGCATTACCCTATTGTAAAAATATATTTTTCTCACACCTACGACCACCCTATAATGGATAGAAACGAAATATATCCCAAAAGAAAAAGTGCAATAGAAATCGCATTAGACACATTCTTTTCTGAATATGAGAGAGGCAAAAAGGTAAAAACGATAGATAGAAGCCTTTTTAAATATGA
>BNTP01000244.1 GCA_025996695.1 Bacteroidia bacterium
GCGCCGGAATTTACTCTTTACGACAATGGTAACGGTCAAGGCATTCGCAATTCTTGGGATAGGGGAAATCCATATCTCATCCCGGAAATTACCCAATCGCAGGAATATGGCTTTGACCTGAAGTTCTTTAATGGTCGCTTGGGCGTTGATTATGCTTATTATCAAAATAGAAGTATCAACCAGTTAGTGCTTCCTCGCACCAGTCAAACAGGTGGTTATATCCAGATGTACACCAATGTTGGTGTTATTGTGAACAATGGTATGGAATTGTCTGTAAACATTGTCCCCATCAAAACTAAAGATTTCACATGGGATTTAACTGTTAACGCATCCGGAAACAGAGGCGAAGTAGAAGACTTAATTAAAGGTCTTGAAGTATTGTATGTTACCGATGTGCAAGTGGGCAATGCCAAAGCAGCCTCATTCAATGGTGGTAATTTTATGGGTATATCCGGCTCAGAATGGTTGAGAAATCCTGAAGGCTATTTAGTGTTAAATGCGGATAATGGTATGCCTACTTCGGATGGGTTGGTAACTCACGAAATCGGAAACAGAGAACCAACAGTATTCGGTGGTATTAACAATAGTTTGCAATATAAGAATTGGAATTTTTCATTCCTGCTGGATTATAGGATTGGTGGAGATGTATATAACGGCACAGATTATTATATGACGAATAACGGTTCCAGTTTGCGGTCTGCCGATAGAAAAAAACTTTCTATAACCGGCGTGGTAAAAACGGGGGAAACAACAAACGCAGATGGAACAAAAACACCCATCTATTCGGAGCCTAAAACGTTCACATACGAAGCGGGGAAAAAGTATCAGGTAGGTACTCAAGAGCAGAGCGGTGAATATATCATTCAAAATCTGTATTGGCAAGATGCTTACAATCTCAACTCAACGAACTATATGACAAAAACCAATTGGTTGCGGCTCAGAAACGTATCTCTTAGCTATAGCTTTCCCAAAGAAATATTGAACAAACAAAAGGTAGTCAAAGGGTTAACAGCAACTTTGACAGGTAATAACTTGTTGTTGTGGACAAATTATAAGGGGATGGACCCTGAAACCTCTGCCGCCGGCTCAGGCGTGATTGGTTCCAGTTCCGTAGGTATCGATTATTGCGGCATACCTGCCCTTGCGGGAGTTTCATTTGGACTTAATATAACTTTCTAAATAATAATGAATATGAAAAAGATAATTTATATAATAATAGGACTTGTCCTTGTAGCGGGTTTTCCAGCTTGTACCGATTGGCTGGATGTGAATGATAACCCAAGTAGTGCGAGTAGTACGGTGCCTACCCCGGAGATTCGACTAAGGTCTATCCAATTACAATTTACGGACTGTTATGAATCTTCCGGAACACGCGCATCATGGATAACTCAGAATATTACGAAGACTAATGCGAACAATAACAATGATTTGATTCAGCGTTGGAATTGTCCGTTAGCCTCCACCACGTGGCCCTATCAGGCATGGTTTGTTTACACGGCATCCAACTTGCAACCTTTGATTGACAAAGCAACGGCGGAAGAAGCGTGGCACTACGTAGGTGCTGCCCAGTTGATACACGCATGGGGCTTTATGATAATGTTGGATTTGTATGGCGAAATGCCCTACACGGAAGCGTTGGGACCGGGTATATCGCCTAAATACGATGACGGAAAAACGATTTATTACGGTTGTATGGATATGCTTGAAAAAGCCATTGAGAATTTTTCTAAATCTCAACCATCGTCAGCAACACCATTGTCTGCGGGCGATAGTTGGAATGGTGGTGATGCTCAAAAATGGATTAAATTGGCTTATGGTTTGAAAGCCCGCTGGTTGAACAATTTGACGAAAAAATCGTTTTATGACCCTAATACCGTATTGGCAGCATTGGAAAAAGCACCTCAATCGGTTGCAGATAATACAATAGTGCGATTCATCAATACAGCCGCGACAGACAAAGCCGGTACGGTAGCTTCTCTTCAACACACCAATGTGGGAGCAACCGCAAGTCGCTTAACCAAATGGTACACCGACCTACTGACCAATGAATTTACGGGTGGGTCAGGTGTTCTTGACCCTCGCGCCAACCGCATCATTCCAAGTGGTGAGTTTCATAACCCAACCACAGGCAAAAAGGAATGGCGTATGTCTAAGGGTGTTGACCTCATCAATTCAGATATTCGTACGAAAAATTCCGGTCCTGCTCAATTCGAAATCAGAGGCACCAAGTCGGGAACCGTCAATCCAGCTTTGGGGCTTGAATGGGCAAATAATGCTGCAAAAAAGAAAGACGCTGACTATCACAATAGATGGTATTCCACAAATACCAGTGCTGAACGTATGGGTGACTCTATTTACATCTCCGTTTATTCCGACCGCTTGGATTGGACATTAGATACAGATTTTCCGGATAAAACAGATGACCGCTATATTGCCAGCAGATATAATGGTATATCGACCGAAAATCCTAACTACGGCGATGACAATACGATTAACGTTACCTCTACCGGAAGTTTCTACATTCGCGCAGATGGACCTGCTCACATGGTATGCTACCATGAAATGTGTTTTATCAAAGCAGAAGTCTTATTCCGTTTGAATAGAAAAGGGGAAGCTCTTACGGCATACAAAGCCGGTATTCGGGCACATATAGAAGCCATGAATGAGAAATTGAAAGAATATCCTCAGGTATTGGGTAAGGAAGTGATTTCGGAAAGTGATATAGCTGCATTTTTGTCAAGTGCCGCCGTTGCACAAACGGACGGCGAATTGACGATGGCTAAGATCATGCAACAGAAGCAAATCGCGATGTCTATGACTTTGCAGAACTGGACGGATATGCGTCGATTCAATTACTCTGCTCC
>BNTP01000245.1 GCA_025996695.1 Bacteroidia bacterium
TTCCCTCCCGACACGGTGTATTGGATTTTGGGGCCGGGGGCCGGAGGGGTTGGGAATGTGGTCAGATTCTGTTTCAGACCGGTCGTGACATTCACACTGGATGCGGGCGAGTAAGCGAAGAAATCCATGGAATCTCTTGCCGGCCAGTTGGCTTTTGGGAAATAGTCCCAATTGTTGGCACCTGCCCTATCCTCTTCGCCGCGCGTCACGGTCACGCCATTCAGCACATAACCGTCGTAAGCGCTACCTGTGGGATGGCTCCATGCCGAGGTGGTGAACGAAGTCATCGCACCTGCGGTGTTCTCACTCGCTCGGAGCTGTTTGTTCGCGAACGTCTTGAAGGAAATCTCTCTCCCACTACTCTGCACCTGGTTGTTTTGATACAAATCGGTTGCACAACTGTTGCACAAAGCTACCATGCCGAGCAGGCTAAAAGAAATGTTTTTTGCTTTCATCTTTAAAACTTTTTACTTGTTGATAAATATTTTTTTTCGTTTCTCATTATTCATTATTAATTGTTTGCATGGGGCATCGTCCCGCAGGGACGGGATGTGCATAACCGTAGGTGGAGCGAAGCGCAACCTACGGAAAAAGGCGCCCACACTCGCCTAAGCCCTGCAAGGGCGAGATTATGATAATGCCGTCCCTGCGGGACTAGGAGGCGTATCGCCCACCAATACCGTAGGTTGCGCTGCGCTCCACCTACGGTTATGCACATCCCGTCCCTGCGGGACGATGAAAATTGGGTCGCATGCCTACCTTGCGGATATGTGATAGTTATGCGGGAAAGGCGTGTTGGTCGTGTGTTGGCACGCGGCAATACAATAGAAAGGCGTGTCAGCAGGAGATGTCGACCGGAGGGACGTAGTCCCGAAGCGGAGACACCCCATGCGAACAAGCCGCCGTCATTGCGAGTTTCTATAAAAAATTTACATAAAAAAGAATGACATATCTCTGCATTGTTCATGGCAAGTGGCAGTCCCCAACCCCTTTGAAAATCAATGAGTTACGTAAAACCGTCATTGGTAGGGCGAAGCCCGAAGCAAACTATAAAAAGCAGCTGGTTTGCTTCGGGCTCCGCCCTCGCAATGACGGAACAAGCCGCAACAGGACTCGAAAGTCCCATTACGGCTTGCTGGGATGTTTGTGAAAATGGTATTTAACGCGGGAAGCGCGCGGACACGATGACACTCTTGCGAAATGTGGCTTTTGCAAGGGAATTTACCCCACCTCCTCCCCGTAAGCTACTGATAATGAGGGAGTTATGGGCGATATTTTTTTGCTGCTTACCATATGTCGTATTTGCTTTTCATATGCAAAGGTACAAACTATTTTCGAGAAATGCAAACTTTTCACTTTTTTTTTGATTTTTTTTCGCGGGAGCTATTATTTCGAAAACGGTATCTTGTCCTGCGGAACAAAGTCAGAAATTGCTTGCAGGGGACGCTATTTAGAGGTATGCGGATAATCATAAAATTTTACGCCTTCCGGCATAGCAGATGAACCCAAAATCACAGAATTTTGATGCGGTTGCCCTGTGAGTTTTTTACCAAAATAGCTGCATTTGCTCTTGGAAACAACTCCTTTTATTCTTTAAAATAAACCCGCTTCACACGCGGCGAAATAGACGTTAGAATTTCGTAAGGGATGGTTTGAAGACTGTCGGCCAAGTCATCAATGGTGATTTGATTGCCAAAAATCAGTACAGCATCGCCCTCTTGAGCGGGCGCATCCGTCACATCGACCATGCAAATATCCATGCAGATATTACCGACAAAAGGACATAAATGTCCGTTGATAAACACTTTACCGTGGCTATTACCCAACCTTCGGTCAAGCCCGTCGGCATAACCGATTGGCAGGCAGGCAATGCGCGAATCGCGTGTGAGCTTTCCGTTACGGTTGTAGCCCACCGTTTCGTCTTTCGCCACTTCTCTGATTTGCAGAATACAAGTTTTCAGCGAAGCTACAGGCTTCAAAGCGTGCGAATCAACAGCCGAGATGCCATACAAGCCGATTCCCAGGCGCACAGCATCGAATTGCGCTTCGGGAAAGCGTTCAATGCCGGCGGAATTGAGGATATGACGCAACACGGGGGATTGTGGGTGAGATTGCGAGGCATAGTCCGCAATGTCCCGGCAAGTCAATTCTGTGAATCGCCGGATTTGCGCGTGTGTGTAATCGTCCAACAACGGTGAATCGCTTCCGGCTAAATGCGAAAAGACGGATTTCACCACCACGCCGTTTTGCGTTTTTAATTTCGTCGCTACAATTTGTAAATCGCCGGCATCGAAGCCCAATCGCGTCATGCCCGTATCCAATTTGATGTGAATCGGATAGCGCACAATACCGCGCCGTTCGGTTTCCCGAATAATGGCTTCCAGCAGGCTGAGGTTGTATATCTCTGGCTCCAAATGGTGCTCAAACAGGGTGTTGAAAGCGTGCCTTTCCGGATTCATGACCATGATTGGCATGGAAATTCCTTCGCGTCGGAGTTCGGCTCCCTCGTCTGCTAAAGCGACTGCCAAGTAGTCGGCACCGCGCTCTTGTAAGGTTTTTGCCAACTCATACGCCCCGATGCCGTAGCCAAAGGCTTTGACCATGCAAATGACTTTCGTGGTCGGTTTGAGTTTCGCACGAAAGTATTTGAAATTGTGAATCACTGCGTCCAAATCCACTTCCAAGACGGTTTGGTGAGCTTTTTCTTCCAATTGCTCCACAATTCGCTCAAAGCGTGATTGCCGTGCTCCTTTAATCAAAATCAGCGCGTTTTTCAGACGTCGCCAAGTGCCCGAATCCAAAAAACTCTCGGTGGTCGGATAAAAATCCTTATCCATATTAAAG
>BNTP01000246.1 GCA_025996695.1 Bacteroidia bacterium
TACCCCATCAACGGTGAAATCGGCTTACAGCGCCACGTTGACTATTTCGTCCAATGCGACGCCGACTCCAACACCACCTGTTGTAACTTTGACCGGTGATGGCGTGGTAGAAAAGGCATTTGTAGGCGTTGACCGTTACATTCAAACGACAACTATGACGCGTGCTGCTACCGTCCGCAACGACTTCTTGACAGACAAAGGCGCAGGAGCCACCGTGCAAAACCGTCCGGCAACAGGTGCTAACGACCAGTTGTGGCAAATAGTGCCTACCGACACCACCAATCAATACAAGATTGTGAGCAAGGCCGGTCGCTACTTGACATTAGTGAGTGGCGAATTTGTAGCCGCCGCCGCCGATGCAGGAGATGTGTTCTCTTTGGTAGCCGACGGCACGCTGTGGAAAATTCAATACAAAGCCAACGGCGAATTTATAGAAAAAGCGGATGCATCTACCAACAGTTATGTTGCCGATGATAAATTCACTACTTCTGCTACTTCGACAGGCGTATTCGGTTTCTTTGATCCGGCAACCATTCCGTTCCCGAAACTCAGCACTGTTAATGCGGAATATTGGTATTCTATTACTATAAAAGGTGGTAAAGTGTATCAAGAAAGAGGTGAAGGACAGACGGACGGGTCAGACCGTGCCGACAAGGCGGTAACTCAAGAAACTGCCGCCCCGGCCAACACGCACCAGTATTGGAAATTCGTGCCGGGCACCAAAGAAGGCAGTTTCAAAATTGTAAGCTATGCCGGAACGGAATTTTATGCCGCAGATAACGGTGGCACAACCTATCTTGCACATCAAACCGTTGCCGCCGGTAGCGGACACGAGTATGTTTTGGAATGGTTGGAATACCGAGCTGACAACACTACGCCGTTGCAACAGTGGGCAATCCGCAATTTAGACAAACATGCGGGTGGAGCATTAGAATATTATGTTAGATACCATAACGGCTGGGTAGATTTGGCGAAAAATGGTGACGGCGACAAGAATGAACACGCATTCAGCTTTATCAAAGCCGATGCGGTAGTTGCAGACAATGCCACGCTCACGGCAGCAAATTATACGAGTGGTACTTTCAACGACATCACCATCAAATCAACAGATACGGGCGCAGGTCAAATCACCGGCACCGGCGGCGGCTTAACTGTCAACGGCGTGGTGAAAGTGGTGAAAACCTTCACGGCAGACAAGTGGTATGCTATCGGCTTCCCGTTTGGTGCAACAGCTTCGGCTGCTCCCGACAGCGTGAAAACCTACACAGGCGCCACCAATTTGTTTGCGAGTGCAACAGCGCCCGCCACGTTTGCAGCGAATACTGCTTATTTGGTGAAATACATCGCCGGTGGCGACGTCACGTTCACTACCGCAAATGCTCCAACGTTGACAAACGGAACAGGCTCTGCAGTGGCAAACGGCTATTCTTTGGTTGCTAACCCGTCGGTAGCGAATGCTACGGCTCTCAATAGCGCAACGGGCTACTACACATTTAATGTAGCAACTCAAACTTGGGTAGCCACAACCACCCCAACTATCAAGCCTTTTGAAGCGGTGGTGGCATTGAAAGGAACCGCTGACAATCGGGTGACTATCGGTGCCGGCATTCCAAGCATGACAACAACGACAGTAAGTCCGTTGAATTTCCCTAACACAAGGCCAAGCACACAGGCAGGTCTTACTGTTCCTGTGACTGCGGCTTATTTGACAGGAAATATTTCTGCAGTGATTTCAAATGAGTCCACAGCAGGTACATTTGTCGTTACAAAAGCTACCGGTTGGAACGATGCTGTGAGTGGTGCTTTGAATCCTACATTGGGTGGTAACTTAAGTGTGAAGTTTAATGCACCGGCCACTGCGGGTACTTATACTGCAAGATTAACGATTTCTGCTCCAAATGTTGCTGATATCGTAATTGACTTGTCAGGTATATCTGACCTGAGTGCGCTTCCTTCTTTGACAATCACGCCTGCAACCTTGAGTTTTGGTGCAGCCGAATTAGGAACAACCACTCCGGCTCAAGAGGTAACTGTGAATGTTGCGAATTTGGACGGCAATGTGTCGTATGCTGTGACCGGCGATGCTGCAGCCTTTGTAGTGGATGCAACCGAATGGTCAAACACGACCGACGGAAAATTAAAGTTTGCATTCAGCCCAACAGTGCGCGGTGCGGCTAATGCCACAGTAACAATCACCAGTCTAAATGCGCCGACACGCACTGTTGCTTTGTCAGGAACAGGTTATGTGTTACCGGTGTTGACAACCGTGCAAACTCCGTTGAACTTTGGCAATGCCACTGTGAATGTTGCATCTGCAGCGAGAACAGTGAGCGTGGCCGGTACCGACTTGATTGCTCCAATTGCTTACACGCTGATTGGTGCCGATGCCGGTTTGTTTAACGTGACTGCGACGGGTGCGCTGAATGCAGCAACGGTCAATGCTACATTGAACGTGAAAGTAACACCAACCAAGATAGGTGCTTACACTGCCAAATTGGTCGTTTCGACGAATGTAGGGACTTCGGCTACTCCTGTTACTCAACGCGATACGATTGATTTGAGCGGCAACACAACGCCTTATGGCAATTTTGTGATTGCTCCATCAGGTGCGATCACAAATACCAAAGTTGATTTAGCAGTGCCTTTGTTGACATCAAACAAGTGGGTAATCAATGCACAAACCACGTATAAAGGCACTCCTACGGATGCAGCTTGGGGATCTCGTATCTTTACCGCCACTTCTGCACTTTTGTCAGGAGATAACAATCAGGTAGCTGAATTTTATCAACGCATATCAAGTCAGGGTGGACAATTAGGTTTG
>BNTP01000247.1 GCA_025996695.1 Bacteroidia bacterium
AGTCCGGCGTTTGTAGATTTGTGGCAGCAAATTGATTGCCCGCTCAATCGGTCCTGCCATTGCCAATGGGAAAATGCTCACAAACAGGAAAAACGACACCACATCACGTGTCGGCTCAAGTTTTCGGCGATAGACCTCAATCGTGTAACTGAGCGTATGAAAGGTATAAAAACTGATGCCAATCGGCAAAATCAAATTCAAAGTGGCAACATGTAAATGGACACCAAAGAAAGAAAATGCTTCCACAAAAGACGTTACAAAAAAGTCGTAATACTTGAAGATGCCCAACACGCCCAGCGACAAGACACAGCAGACAATGAGAATCGCCTTTCGTGCCCAATGTCGGTCTTCTTTCATCATCAGTAAGCCGGCTCCATAATTGACAATCGAGCAAAACAAGACAATTGACAAATACTTCCAACTCCACCAGCCATAGAAAAAATAACTCGCAGCCAACAAAAAGACATTCTGTGCCTTCACATTTTTGTTCAAAAGCCAGTAAATAGCAAAAACGAGCGGCATAAACAAAGCGAAATCAAGAGAAACAAAGCTCATATCAATAAAGTTTAATTCTTAATTCTTAATTCTTAATTTTTAATTCTCAACAGGCATCCCCCCCAAGAATATCCTACACCAAATCCAGCAATCACAACATTGCCCGAAAGCACTTGTTCTTTGTCGGCAAAATACATAGCCAAAGGGATAGTGGACGAAACCGTATTCCCAACTTCCGACAGATAGCCGTAAAATTTTTCGTCGTCAATTTTTAGCGTATCCTTCAGAAAATCAAGCATATATTGATTTGCCTGATGAAAAATGAACAAATCCACATCTTCGTGCAGTATATCATTTTTGGCGAGCACCGTTTTCACTAATGAGGGCACTCTGTCCAACGTAAAATTGAAAATCTCGGGTCCGTCCATATACAGATAATCCGATGAATCATTGGCAGTCTGAGGATTTCTGCAACCCTGTGTTTTGACAATCAGTTTATCAAAACCACTGCCATCCGTTCCCAAACTAAAATCCGCTATTGCCGCAAAACCCTCGGTTGAAACCAATGTGGCTGTGGCGGCATCTCCAAATATAGTCCGATTTCCTTTGTCTGCGGGATGAATATGCTTGGTGTAGGTTTCCGCGGTAAGCAACAATACGTTTTTGGCAATACCTCCGGCAATCAATCCTTTCGCTAAGGAGAGTCCATAAACGTAGCCCGAACAACCCAAATTAAAATCCAATGCTCCGCAAGAAGTATTTAATCCCAATTTATCCTGAATGATGCAAGCGGAAGTCGGCAAAATGTAATCGGGACTTTGGGTGCAAAACAGGATATAATCAATGGTTGATTTATCCACCTGATGCTCCGAAAAAAGTTGCTGTGCTGCCTTAATTGCCATATCCGATGCACATTCATCATTGCCGGCGATGTGACGCCGGTTCACACCGACTTTCCCTGCCACTTTTTTTACTGTCCATTCAGGAAATTCCTCAACTAATTGCTCGTTCGTGAGGATTGTTTCAGGGAGATAATAAGATATTGCTTTGATGTATGCCATTTGAAACCTGTTTTAAAGTAAGGTAAATCCGCCGTCAATCACTAAATTCGACCCCGTAACCCATTCGGAAGCATCCGATAAGAGATAGATAACAGCGTAGGCGACCTCTTCCGGTTTGCCAAACCGTTTCAGCGGATAACGCTGCATTTGCTCATCCAACTGTTCTTGTGTGATAGAACCTTCCGAAAAAAGATTGGTGTTGATTACACCCGGATTCACGCTATTGACACGAATGCCCCGATTGGCCAAATCAAGTGCCAATCCTTTTAAATAGCCATTCACGGCACCTTTGGATGCAGAATACAAACTACTGCCCGGGGCGGAACACAAAACTCCTAACATGGAACTTGTAAAAACAATCGAAGATTTTTTCTTCAATTGTTTATTCTGTACTAATTTTTGTACCAATGAAAAAGGAGCGAAGGCATTGATTTCAAAAACCTCCAGCATATCTTTTTTTTCAATAAATTGAGTCAGCATCGGGCGACTGATGCCGGCGTTATTCACACAGCCATCCAATGGGGGCAAGGTATCAATCAATGCCTCCAAATCTGCCTCGTTGGAAAGGTCAGCCGCTATTTGTGTGTGATGTGTACCCTGCAAAGCAAGAAAAGTTTCCTGCAGCCGTTCTTTATTTCTGCCTGTAATAATCAGTTCCCCACCCATTTTGGCACATTCGATAGCAATGGCTTTCCCAATACCGGAAGAGGCACCGGTCACTAAGATTGTCTTGCCGACCAACGAAAACGGATTAGACAGTTCAGGCATTTTTGGAAGACACTAAATTAAATACATCCGCAATCGTAGCGGCTTCCCGTATCTCAATTCCGGTCACTTTGGTATTGTATTTCTTGCTGCACATACCAATAATAACCAATGTAGTCAGCGAATCCCACTCGTCCAAATCCTTAAACACAGTGGTCGCCTGAAATTCGCTTGCCGCTGTGTCCTCAAAACAAGAGGCAAAATCCTGCACAAATTGTTTAATGTTCATAAAATATGTTGTTTAAAAGTTGATTTATATATATGTTCGTTACGATATGTTCCAAATATCTTCTATTTCAGATAATGATTTTATAAAATTATCCATTCTCCGGCAATCAATCCTTTCGCTAAGGAGAGTCCATAAACGTAGCCCGAACAACCCAAATTAAAATCCAATGCTCCGCAAGAAGTATTTAATCCCAATTTATCCTGAATGATGCAAGCGGAAGTCGG
>BNTP01000248.1 GCA_025996695.1 Bacteroidia bacterium
GCTGCGGCTTGTAAAGAACTCGGCCAGATCTGTAGCCTAATGGACTGACTTGTCGATGAATATAAGTAACTTGACCGGAGGAATTGGCATTCTCGGTAGCCCCGCTGCCCTAATGTCGGCCTGGAATAACCCTGATGTGTACGCCGGGATAGGTCATCCATCACCTTGGTGGGGTGTGTGGGATGACCAGGTCCTATGGCGCGCTGCGGATAAAAGCGATACTGCCAGCGTGCTCGATTCCTCTAATCCGATTGTGCTGGATGTAGGCGACACTGTGGCTGGCAGCTACTGGTGCAGTGTGCGGTGCGTGCGCGATATGTAGGGTTGTGGTCTGCGCATTCCCGCGCGACGGTCAATTTTTGAAAAAAGCAAGGTTTTGCCTTGCTGAGAGGAACGTCACGTCCATAATCAATCGGGGTTTCCGACGAAACCCTATCGAAACAGGAAAAAGCTCGCAGCCAGATCATTGAAGCAAAGCACTGATTCACTCGGGAGTCAGTGCTTTGCTTCAATGATCTGGCTATTGTGCAATGCTTCCGCTGCGGCAGCATGCTTTGCTACATAGTTTGATGCGAAGGTTGCCCTGAAAATAAATTAGCTTCTCTGAACTATTAAAAAATAAAGTGTAACTTTGCAGCGAACAAAGAAGAATATAAATTATGGGCACAGATATAAATTCATACCGCTTTATTAGCGATACAGAGCCAACAGAGCAGCAGCTTCTTACGATTATGAAAGAGGTTGAGGCGGATGTGCGCCAAAAAAGTTTTGAAAGAAAAAATATTATTAAAGAAAATCTTAAACGAGAATATGATAATGCTCGTGCAAGGTTTCCTAATTTGTAGCCAATGGAAAAGCCAAAACTTCTGATAGTAGCAGGTCCGAATGGTTCGGGGAAAGCTTCCGTTACCGGAAAAATTCTGAAGCACGAATGGGTTGAAGGTTTCGAATACATTAACCCTGACTTTATTGCTCGTGACGTATTTAATCAAAACAACATTTTTCAACCCGCAACGCACAATTTTACCCACAAAAACAGGCAAACAAAAACTAAGGAAAGCAATAAATTCAGCACAGGCAAACGCTTTATTTCCAATATATTAAGTGATATGCCGATAAGTAAAATACCACCCACGCCTGAAATTTCGGTGATATAAAAATCGGGAATATTAGCCCCTGCGTAGTGCGCCAACAGCGTGATGGCACCTTGATAAACGAGTAGCGGCACTGCCGATACTAACACGCCTACACCCAATGCCGACGCCAGAATGAGCGCAGAAATGCCGTCCATCAGCGATTTTATTTTCAGCAAATTAGACACTTCGCCCGTCAAGCCCTCCTCAATAGGTCCGAGCACCGACATCGACCCCATACAAAACAGCAGGAATGCCGTCAGCAAACCTTCGGTAAAATGCACGTTGCCAATGCGGAATTTCTTTTTCAGCGTTTCGCTCAGTCCATTCACGCGGATGTCGAGTTGCAACCATTCGCCACAAAGTCCGCCCACCACCAATGCCAACACCGCTACCAATGGCTCGTTGAGTTGCAGTGCCATTTGCACGCCAAGCACCATCGTGAACAAACCAATTGCCAGAAAGCAAATTTTTGCATATCGTTCAGGAAAATGTCTGTTTGCCAGCAAGCCTATTGCGCCGCCAACAACTACTGCACCCGTATTTATTATTGTTCCAAGCATTAAAGGCTATCGCCAAAGTCTTGACGGAATTTATACATCAGTTTTTCGGGCCAGTCGCTCACGGGAGCGAGTTTGCCCATAAAAAAGCGGAGTACCGGCGGCTCGTAGGTAAACTGCAGTCCGCCAATGAGTTTGCGGTTTTCGTAGAGCCACGCCATTCGGTCAACGGCATATTTTATTTGCGAAAGCGTGAACACGCGGCGTGGCACTGCCAATCGCAACAATTCGCAGTCGGCAAGCACTTCTACGCCATTTTCGTCGCGCACACTCGACACTGTGCCGCGCTCCATTCCGCGCACGCCCGAAATCAGGAAGTAAGCCGCCGCCAACGCGCCCGCCGGATACTGACTTTGCGGAATATGGTCGCAAAAAGGCATCGCATTCACGTGGCAACCGAGCACGCCCGGAGGCGTTATCACAGGCACTTTGTGCTTGGCAAGTTCCTCCACAAAATATTTAATAAACGTGGGACTTTGACTAATCATTGTTTCGTCCAAAGTCTCGTAAAGCCCTACTGCCATTGCTTCAATTTCGCGCACCGAAATGCCGCCGTAGGTCAAAAATCCCTCAAACAGCGGTATCAATGCCTCCATGCCTTGGTACAGTTCTTTGCGGTTGGTGCAGATGCCGCCGCCGCGCGACGAACTGAGTTTGCGTGCCGAAAAATAAACAATATCGGCAAGTCCCGTCATCATTTTAATAATTTCGCCCAGCGTATTTTCTTTCCATTGCTCCTCGCGCTGCTGCACAAGGTAGGCATTTTCGCCCAGCAAACTTGCATCGAGCACCACCATAATGCCGTATTTGTCGGCAATGCGGCGCACGTCCATCATATTGCTGATTGAAAACGGCTGTCCGCCAATGAGGTTGGTGGAGGCTTCCATACGGATGAACGGAATTTTCTCAACGCCGTGTTTCTTAATCGTGGCTTCGAGTTTTTCAATGTCGATATTACCTTTGAAGGGATGATAGGTATCGAAATTGAAAGCGTGGTCATACACCAATTCGACAATGGAGGCTTTGTTTTCGAGCACGTGTGCCAAAAATGTGGTGAAGTGATAGTTCATC
>BNTP01000249.1 GCA_025996695.1 Bacteroidia bacterium
GATGACCACTTGACTGTTTTGGGCGCTTTGGCACTGGCAGGAGATGTACTTATCACAGGTAAAAAAGATGACGTGCGCATCTTGCGGACAACTCCCGATGGTACGGCACAGATACTGACGGTGGATTTGACGAAGGCCGATTTGCTGCTGTCACCCAATTTTTATCTGAAACAAGGCGATGTAGTGATTGTGAATCCGACTCGGGCAAAAGCTAATTCGGCAAGTGTTGGCACATTGGATAGCTTTTACTTATCAGCTGTGTCGGTTATCGCTTCGGTGGTGTCTACAATTATAGTGCTTCTGGTAAAATAAGACGAAATGGATACAAGGAATAAAATAAATACAGGCAAATCGGTGAATGAGGTTAATATTCACTGGTTTGTTGTTTGTCTTCTACGCTACTGGAAGTGGTTTATCCCGTCTATTTTCGTGTTTTTGTTAGGAGGCTATCTCTATGCACGCTATGCCACGCGAATTTATCGAATAGAAAGCAGCGTGATATTGAAAGATAGCAAACGAGGAGGTGGCGGCAACAGCGAAATGTCGATGTTTGAGTCGTTAGGCTATATGCAGCGTAGCGGTGCGAACGTGGAAAACGAGGTTGTGGTGCTTCGCTCCCGCGATTTGCTAAAAAATGTGGTACAGAAATACGGTTTTTACACCAACTATATTGTCGAGGGACGCTTTCAGGATACGGAACTTTATGGCAACAATAATCCTAAAATTTACCGTTCTACGCCTGTGCGTCTGTTGCTTGACTCAACGGTTCTTGCTCATTTAGGTACAACCCTGAAAATGAAGGTGGAACGCACGAAGCAAGGGTCGATAAAGGTGGTTGGCACTTATAGGAAACGCCCCTTTTCGTCAGAGATGGCTAAGTTGCCTGCTGTGGTGAAGTCGCCCGCAGGGGATTTACTATTGACAGACGGCGATGACGGAACGGTTTTAAGACGCGATTATCCGTTGACAATTGTGGCAAATCCTCCTTTATGGATGGCACAAAGGTATTTGAGCAGGCTGACGGTGGAGTTGACCGGCAAAAATACGACGATTGTGCGCATCGCACTGAAGGAAACTAACCGCAGTCGTGGAGAGGCATTCCTTGGCGACTTGATTGATTTCTACAACTTGGATGCGATGAACGACAAGAACAACGCGTCGATGAATGCCGTGGCTTTTATCAATCGGACTTTGGACGGTATACGCGAGGAGTTGCTTCTTTCGGAGCGACTGTTGCAAGAATATAAAGAACGCAATTTAATAGCCGATCGTAAAATGCTGTTCGAGGAAGAAAACGGGTTTATGAAAACGCTGATTGGCATGGATACGCAATATCAGTTGCAGACCCTTTTGGCAAACGAGGTAAAAAACATGGGCAAGGACTTCCGTCCGTTACCGGCTTCGTTTTCCGTTCTTGACGGCTCTCTATCTGCGCGAGTGGCCGAATATAACAGCGACGTGACGAAACGCGATCGCCTGTTGCAAACAGCAACGGCAGAGTCGCCGGCAGTGATTCGTTTGCAAGATCGCTTAGGTGTGTTGCTTGATGAAATAAAGGAAGGTCTATCTATCTCAAAGACGGTGTGGCAGAAGCAGCGATCCCAATATTCGGAATTAGACAATCTATACAAATCGACTATTCAACAGTTTCCTCGTGTCGAACGCGAATTGATTGAGCTGGAGCGTCACCATCAGATGCTGGCTAATCTTAACGTGAATCTGTTGTCACAAAAGCAAAGTTTGGAATTGACCATGGCCGTTTCAGCGCCGACAGCAAAAGTGTCGGAATCGCCGTTAGCTTATGGTCCGGTAGCTCCAAGAAAGTCCTTGATTTATTTCTTGTGTCTGCTGGGCGGTTTCATCTTCCCATTTGTAGTGTTGGCTTTGCGTGAATTTTTAAGTTATAAAGTGTCCACACAAGAAGAAGTGGAACGATTGACGCACGTGCCGGTCACGGTGTCGCTGCCTGTGAAAAAGGAAAGTGGCTATGTGGTGGTTTCCGAGCGTTCAACCTCGCCTATGGCGGAACGTTTCCGCCTGTTGCGCACCAATCTGCAGTTTATTTTGGGCAAACCGGAAAATAAAGTGGTGCTGGTGACTTCCATGATGAGTGGCGAAGGTAAAACATTTGTAGCGACAAATCTCGCGATGACGTTCGCGTTACAATACAAGACGGTGTTGGTAGGTTTGGATATTCGTCGTCCGAAAATCGGGGCGTATTTGGGCTTGCCCAAAAAATCCGGATTGTTGGACTATCTGACTGAAAAACAACCGGATATGGACAAACTGATTGAGCATAATGTCTGTGGTACAAAATTGGATGTGTTGATTTCAGGTGTGATTCCGCCGAATCCAAACGAGCTTTTGATAAAGAGCACTTTGGATACGATGTTTAAGGAATTGCGCGCACGATATGATTTCATTATCGTGGACAGTTCGCCAATCGGAAGCGTGTCCGACTCATTCTCACTCAGCCGCATTTCGGATGCTTCGCTGTTTGTGTTGCGAAAAAATGTATCGCTCAAAGCATCTTTGAGGTTAGTGAATGAGATAGAACAAGAAAAACGTTTGCAAAACGTCAACCTGGTGTTGAATGCTTTTGACGACGGTAAAATGGGGCCTTATGGCTATGGCTACGGTTATGGTTACGGCTATAGTTCAGAAGAAATTTAATAGAATAGTAATAAAATTTTAGAGTTATGAAAAAAATAATAAGTTTGTTGGGGCTTAGCATCTTCTGTGTTGTGACTTCTT
>BNTP01000250.1 GCA_025996695.1 Bacteroidia bacterium
CAATTTGACGCAGCGGTTCTTCAATCGCACGTTTCACGATTTCGATACCGGTTGTTTCGTCGTCGTTTGCACCCTTGAAGCCTTCGAGAGCTGCTGCCGCACGGATATAAGCCGTTCCTCCACCGGCTCCCAATGTTTGCCGCCGTCAATGAGAAAGATGTAAACTGTACCATCACTAATCTGGTAGTACATCGTTCCTTCTGATGCCGAAGCGGCAGGCGGCAATACCGGTACTCATGGCAGGAGTAACCCGCCTGATGCGCCGTCCAATTCCAGGACGGCTCCCGTTGTGACGGGCGTCGTCGGGTCGCCACCAATTTTCACTTGTGCTGTGCCTAATGTCCACAGACCGGCGCTCAACAGCACTGCTGCAGAGATGAAAAGTATCCTTTGCAATTTTTCTTTCTTTTGCGCTTTCATTTTCATTCTCATTTTTTTTCTATTGATATGGATGCCCTGACGGGCAAAATATTTTGTATCTCTGCCAAATTTTCAACTCTAATCTCTATACTCTAATATCTAAACTCTACACTCTAAAAAAGTTCCCGCCACAAGGTTAAACGAGAGAGAAAGAGAGAATGAAACTGCATTCGCAAACTAAACCCTGTGCGGGATACTTTTGGTGTTTTTCTTTGAAAAAAAACGAGGATTCCTCGTGAGAAGCTTAGTTCCGGTGTAAATCAACAAGTTACGACGAAAAAACCCGCAACTTCACCCATTTTTTCACCCGAATTTCACCCGAATTTCACCCGTTTTTTTGTGAAAAAAACCCAATTTTTTTTTACATTATTTAAGAGTTTTTTTGTCAAACTTTGTTAAATACTTGTTTGTAAAAATCGTATGTACTACCTTTGCTCTCGAAATGAAAATGATGTCATTTCGGCAAATGTTAAAATCGGAGGTTCTCACGAGGAATCCTCGTTTTTTTTTGTGGGGGAAGGGGAAAAAGTTTTTTGGTGCCATCCACAAAATCGCACTCTCAATTGAAAATGTGCCAACACGACCTGACAATTTGTCAGTCAGTCGTTTTGGCACAAGTTTTGCAAGAGAAGTATTGAATAAATATAAAAACAAAAAAAATTATGAGTAAAATTCAACCATTAGCAGACCGCGTGCTGGTGAAACCGGCAGCTGCTGAAGAGAAAACTGTGGGCGGAATCATCATCCCCGATTCTGCAAAAGAGAAGCCTTTGAAAGGCGAAGTGATTGCTGTGGGTACAGGCACCAAAGACGAATCTATGGTTTTGAAAGCCGGTGACACCGTATTGTACAGCAAATATGCCGGAACAGAAATTGAACTGGAAGGCGACAAATTCTTAATCATGCGTCAATCCGACGTGTTAGCGACTATCTAATTTTTAATTATTAAATTTTTAATTAATTTACATCATGGCAAAAGATATTAAATTCGACATTGATGCCCGCGATTTACTCAAAAAAGGAGTAGATGAATTGGCAAATGCAGTGAAAGTGACCTTGGGCCCTAAAGGTCGTAACGTGATTTTGGACAAGAAATTTGGTGCACCGCAAATCACAAAAGACGGTGTGACAGTGGCAAAAGACATCGAACTCGATTGTCCTTTTCAAAACATGGGTGCACAATTAGTAAAAGAAGTGGCATCAAAAACCAACGACGATGCAGGCGACGGCACAACCACCGCTACCGTTTTGGCACAATCCATCATCACGGTGGGCGTGAAAAACGTGGCTTCCGGTGCTAATCCGATGGATTTGAAACGTGGTATCGACAAAGCTGTAGTAAAAGTGGTGGAGTCCTTGAAATCTCAATCACAAGCCATCGACAACGACTTCGGAAAAATTGAAAACGTGGCAAAAATTTCTGCCAATGGCGACGAAGTCATCGGCAAGCTGATTGCGGAAGCCATGAAAAAAGTGAAAACCGAAGGCGTCATCACCGTGGAAGAATCCAAAGGCATTGAAACCTATGTGGACGTGGTGGAAGGTATGCAATTCGATCGGGGCTATATTTCGCCTTATTTCGTGACGAATACCGAAAAAATGGAAGCCGATTTGGACAATCCATTCATTTTGATTTATGACAAGAAGATTACAGTATTGAAAGACATCCTGCCGATTTTGGAGCAAACCGTACAATCCGGTCGCCCCTTGTTGATTATCGCCGAAGACATCGAATCGGAAGCCTTATCCACTTTGGTTGTGAACCGTTTGCGTGGCTCATTGAAAGTGTGCGCGGTGAAAGCTCCGGGCTTTGGCGACCGTCGCAAAGAAATGCTGGAAGACATCGCTATTTTGACAGGCGGCACGGTTATTTCGGAAGAAAAAGGTTTGAAATTGGACGGCGCAACCGTAGACATGCTGGGTTCTGCCGAAAAAGTGAATATCAGCAAAGATAATTCTACGATTGTGAACGGCGCAGGCGACAAAAAAGCCATTGCCGCTCGCGTGGCACAAATCAAGGCGCAAATCGAAACGACAACTTCCGATTACGACAAAGAAAAATTGCAGGAACGCTTGGCGAAATTGGCCGGTGGCGTGGCTGTACTTTACGTTGGCGCACCGAGTGAAGTGGAAATGAAAGAAAAGAAAGACCGCGTGGACGATGCATTGAGCGCAACTCGCGCCGCAGTTGCCGAAGGTACGGTTGCCGGTGGAGGAACGGCTTATATCCGTGCGGCAGCAGCTCTCGAAGGCTTCAAGGGTGCAAACGACGACGAAACAACCGGTATCGAAATCGTGAAACGTGCGATTGAAGAACCGCTGCGTCAAATTG
>BNTP01000251.1 GCA_025996695.1 Bacteroidia bacterium
CAACAGGAAGATGTCAACATTCAGAGGTAAGTTGTTTTATAGACTTATGCAACAAGCTGTTGATATCGAACACATAGGACTGAATGATATTGTTGAAAATCAACTTGACCGAAAGGCATAAGCAGTATTTTTAATTATTCGTTGTTCATTATTCATCATTCATTGTGCATTATATTCTCGGCGCCGTTAGGGCTGAAAGCCCGATAATCAACAGCGTAGGGCAACGCCCAGTCGTGTTCGGAAGAATGGTTAGCTGTTGACCCTACGAATGGCATAGCCGCCAGGATAAGGCTGAAAGCCTTACGAGCAATAGCGTGGGGTAAGGCCAGGTCGCGTTCGGAAGGAACCATGAGATACTTAGGGAACACGCGTAAATAACATATACATTTTAATAACTTAACTTGTTTATTATTATATGCTTACAAATTAAAACGTAAAGATTATTTACGCGCGTTCCCTTAATACTTTGTAAATACTAAACAAACTATTTTTTCGTTATAATACCACGAAAAATAAAAACAAAGATGGCTAAATTTACGAAACATTCGTTGCAATTGTCCGAGTTATTGAGATTGATTCCGGAAGAGATTTTCGTCGAAATAGCCAGGGATACCCAAGTGGATTATTATGCAAAAGTGCTTAAAGGGAAGATGCTCTTTAATATGCTGTTTTATGCCATGTTAACCGTCGACAAGTTGGGGCAGCGCGGTCTTGCCGACGTGTTTTCTTCTCCGCAGTTCAGACTATTGTTCAATGTTGAAACGGACAAAGAAACATTGTCGCACAGTTCGGTTTCCGAGCGTTTGTCAAGTCTCAATGTTGAGTTTTTTGCGCAGGTTTATGAGTATATATTAGCGACATTTTCGCGCCTGTACCCTGCTCAGAACATTGCCGGTTTGCAACTTCAACGGGTGGACAGTTCGCTGGTGGCTGAAACATCCAATAAGCTGAAGGAAGGCATGACCTGCGGCAATGAATACAAAAAGAAAAAGATGGTCAAATATACGCTCAACTACGATGGCATGTATGGCACATGTGCGGCTGTGCACACGGCAGAAAAATATGCTAATGAATCGTTGGCGTTGCCGAAAAATGTAACGGGGCATTTCAAACGGACACCTGACCATGCCTTGGCATATGTGTTTGACAGAGGTCAATCCTCCGGAAACGCATTCAGTGAAATGAAATCCAACCAAGGCTTGCTCTTTGTCGGGCGTTTGATGGAGAACAGGAAATTGGTTGTCGTTAAAAATTTTGATTTGACTTTCAGACATTTTTCACATGGAGAACTGAAACAGGATGCTTTGGTTCGGATTTATACAACGGAAGAAACCGTCAGCAAAAATGGAAAACCGGTCAGAAAGCAGGTGTTGATAAATGATATTTTCCGTGTCATTCGTTTCCGTCCGGCAGATAGCGACCATGATATTCTGCTGATAACAAACATATTGTGCCTGCGGGCGGAAACCGTTGCTCAAATGTATCGGCGCCGGTGGGACATTGAAGTTTGGTTTCGCTTCCTAAAACAGGAGTTGAATTTTTCACATTTCCTGTCCCTGAATGAAAATGGCATCCGAATCGTGCTGTACATGACTTTGATTGTCGCCATGCTGATAAGGATTTACAAGCAGGAAAATCAATTGGGCTACAAAACAGCCAAACGGAGAATGAAAATAGAGCTGCAAGAGCTTATCATTGCTATTGCTGTCGTGCACTCAGGAGGCGATTTGAAGCGTTTGAATTTACCCGCGCCATAAGCCGTTTTTTCGGTAAAGGCTGGGGGCTGTGCCGGTTTTTCTTCCGAACACGACGGGGCGATGCCCTACGCTATTGATTATCGGGCTTTCAGCCCTCGACATCGTCCCGGCGGGACGGGATGTGGTTGCATGCCTACCATGCAGCAGGGTGGGAAGGCGATGATTTTCTACCGAGTGAGGCATGCCTACCTGCATGCGGAGATGTGATGGTCGTGCGGGAAAGGCGTGTTACCATAGAAAGACATGTTGGCCAACGCGACACCATAGAAAGGCGTGTCAGCAGGAGGTGTCTCCGCTCCGCAAAGCGGTCTAACGCCCGCTTTGCTTCGGTACCAATGACGGTTTTACGCAACTCATTGATTTTCAACGGGGTTGGGGACTGCCACTTGCCATGCACAATGCAGAGATATGTCATTCTTTTTTATGTAAATTATTTATAGAAACTCGACAAGACGACCTCGCCGCTGAGTTTCCCCTCTCTCTTAAAAAAACGGCGCTCGTCATAGCTTGCCCTGAGCGTAGCCGAATGGGTCGACCGGAGGGACGTAGTCCCGAAGCGGAGACACCTCCTGCTAACACGCCGTCCTACCTTGCAGGCAGATGTGGGCTTGCCTTGCTATTCCGCAGGTCACGACCTGCGGTTATGAAAATATTGGCTTTCAGCCAAGGGGAACCCACAGCGGCAAAGCCGTCATTGCGAGGGCGAAGCCCGAAGCAAACTATAAAAAGCTGCTGGTTTGCTTCGGGCTCCGCCCTCACAATGACGGAACAAGCCGCAACAGGACACAAGAAGCCGCAACAAGACTCGAAAGTCCCATTACCGGCTTGCTTGTATGTTTGTGAAAATGATATTTAACGCGGAAAGCGCGTGAAAGTCAAATTGACCCTCAAAGAAATCGCTACGGGCATTGAAAAGAAAATCAAGGTTCGCAAACATGTTACCTGCAAACAATGTCGCGGAACAGGTGCTGAAAACGAGCGTGCTTATGCC
>BNTP01000252.1 GCA_025996695.1 Bacteroidia bacterium
AAAAGTTGGACGCGAGGAAATCACTTCCGGACGAACAGGATAAGTTTTTACAACACTTGGAAAAAGAGTACTTTTTAGCTGTACAGCGATTTTGTGCGTCGTTTGTCCACGACAAATCGACTTACAGCCACTGGGGCGTCCATAAAATCCGCTACGAATTGCAGCAAAAACAACTGCCGGACACTCTGATTCGCGAAGCACTCAGCCAACTGAATCCCGACGAAACGATTCAACAGTTGCGCCAACTTTTGACCACCAAACGCAAAACGGTTAAAGGCAAAACGGAGTATGAAATTAGCATGAAATTGATGCGTTATGCCTGCGGGAAGGGTTTTTCGATGGAGGACGTGGAGGAAGCGCTATTAATGAATGAATAGACTTCGGCTATCAGGGCAACCTCAAACCATATAGCAAAGAAGGCTACCGCAGCGAAAGCATTGCACGATAGCCGGTTTTATAAAGCACAGCACTGACTCCCAAACGAATCAGTGCTGTGCTTCAATTATCTGGCTGCGAGCTTTCCCCCGTTTCGATGAGGTTTCGTCGGAAAACCCCATTTGATTATGAACGTGACGTTCCTCTCAGCAAGGCACAGCCTTGCTCGTCAGTCAAAAATCGACCGCGTCAAGGGAACTCACAGAACTCAACGTTAGATAACGCGAACGCAACGAATGGATTCCTCCTCATCGGCGGTCATGATTTTCCAGGCTTCGAACCCGACAATCAGTACCCCACCATAGCGATAAGTCGCATCAAGCGCAGAATAAGGGTCATCCTGAACCCACCAGCTACCAGTTGTTCCCCAATCGGTCCAATCCACACCGTTCACCGCAATGTCGCGCCACCCGGCCAAAGTCGCTCTGTCTATCCAAGGCGCAGATAGCGTGGTGCTGGGTAGTCCGTTTCCTGTTCCGTCAGTTAGAGCGGTCAAATTTGCAGCCAGTGCCGTCCATTGTGCAACAGTAGGCAACGACCATTCGGTGCCAAGCGTAGCACACGCGGATTCCGCTTGCGTTCGTTTGTAATACCATCCGAGCTCCCCGGGTGAGTGACCAGGATAGGTCGTGCTTGCAGCAGTGCCTTCGGCAAGATTCGTCGTTGTCCAGCAAAGATTCTCTAAACCGGTATTGTTATAATTCGCCGTTGTATAAGTTTTAATCAGGTCTCCGCATTTCCATGGTGGCGTCGGCGCATCCACCACAGCACTCTCGTTAAACGGCGTCACCGTCGGAATAGAGAACACAATCTCTTCGCCGTCCAAGCCCAGCGTCAGCAAAAATGTGTATTGCCTGCCCGCTTCAAACACGATGCCAAGAGCTTTATTTGCAGGGTCGTGCAACCGGAAAACTACCTGACGCCTGTTCACCGTGTCGTTGGTGAGATAATCCACTTCGGCAACGGTGGCATACAAATAGGACGCATCCGCCGGAGTAGCGGCTATTTCGGCTACCGTGCCATATTCCGGCGTGCTGCCGGTGAAGGCTCCCAACACCGTTTCTTGCGGCAGCACCATCAAACCGTTACTCGCATTGGTAATCGCGGTGTAATCGCCACTCGCAGTGCCGGTGCCGTAAGGCACAAGCACATTTGTGCTCCCAAGATCCACTTTGTATGTAACCGAATCGTGTTGTGCTTTCCAAGCAACATCGTATTCTCCCGCAGTATGCGCAAAACTATTTGCTCCATTCGGCACCGAATCCAGCATGTTGAGTGTTCCCTTCGATTTCAGTTTACTCAACGCCAATTCTTTAATCACATACGTCTTGTTTTTGTTCTGATTCTGCGCCTTGAACACAATCCGCGACAGGGCGTGCTTGAAATTCAATTGCACAGTAGGGCTACTTGGGTCAAAAGTCAAATCGACACTTTTTGTAACCATAAAATCCTCTTGCTGGTCAATCGGACGACTGCCGCCGACCCATCCGGGCACGGTGTATTCAATCTCGGGACCGGCTACAGGAGGGGTCGGAACTGTGGCCACATCCTTTTTCAAACCGACCGTCACATTCACACTTGACGCGGGCGAGTAAGCGAAGAAATCGACGGAATCTCTTGCCGGCCAGCTGGCTTTTGGGAAATAATCCCAAGCACTACCGCCGCCCGCTTCGCCGCGTGTTACAGTCACGCCATTCAGCACATAGCCGTTGTAAGGATTCGCTGCACTGACCGCACCGTCAGAATGGCTCCACGCCGAGGTGGTGAACGAAGTCATCGCTCCTGTGGTGGTTACACTTGCTCGCAGCTGTTTGTCCGCGAACGTCTTGAAGGAAATCTCCGGTGAACTACTCTGCAACGGACTGCTTTGATACAAATCGGTTGCGCAACTGCTCAAGGCTACCAAGCCGAGCAGGCTAAAAAATAATTGTTTCTTTCTCATGTTTTTAATTTTTAATTTTTAATTGTTTATTGTTGTTCATTGTTCGCATGGGTCGACCGCAGGGACGATGAAAATGGGGTTGCATGCCTACCTTGCCGCGAGGTGGGGAGGTACTGATTTTCTACCGAGCTGTGCATCCCTCCGGGATGCGGAGATGTGATAGTCGTGCGGGAAAGGCATGTTGGCCAACTCGACACCATAGAAAGGCGTGTCAGCATGAGGTGTCTCCACACCGGAGGGACGCAGTCCCGTGGCGGAGACACCCCATGCTGACGAGCCTTCCTCCCGTCGACTGCAGAGACGCCGTCCCGCGGCGGCGAAGCCGCCGTCATTGCGAGCTACGAAGTAGCGAAGCAAACCA
>BNTP01000253.1 GCA_025996695.1 Bacteroidia bacterium
AGCAAAACAACGGCCGCTGAAACGCCAAAAGGAATATGCCAAGCGTCGAAAACGTAAGTTTGAAGAATCACAACCGCTACATAGAGCCGCACTGCTGCGATGATGGTGCGTGACAACAGAAAAAATCCGGCGCCGGTTTTGTAAGCATTTTTTCCCATTCGGGCGTTGTGGCGAGCATCAAAGACAGTCCTCATTCGCAGCTATTTGTTTTTGACGATTGGCAATCCCGTCAAAATTTCTTCAAACTATTTATCAGCGGGGCATTTGTTACCATTGCCATGACGGGAATTGACCAAGAAATGATGCAAAAAAATCTTTCTTGCAAAAATTTGCGTGAAGCGCAAAAAAATGTTTGTTCTTACAGTCTGCTTTTTATTCCCGTCAATTTTCTGTTTCTTTGTTTGGGAATTTTATTGCTCAATTTTGCGTCCGCCAACGGCATCGCTTTGCCTGAATCGGGCGATGCTATCTTGCCGATGTTAGTAACTGCAAATTATTTTGGCACTGCGGTCATTGTTTTTTTCATCATTGGTATTATCGCGGTAACTTTTGCGAGTGCAGATTCGGCTCTAACCGGCTTAACCACATCCGTTTGCGTGGATATTTTGGGCGTTTCCAAATACAAGGACACGAAAGCAAAAAAAATCCGATTTTTTGTACATTTGGGACTCTCTATTCTTTTTATTGCAATTATGCTGCTTTTCAAAACCATCAATAACACGAGCGTGCTAAATGCGATTTACACGATTGCGTCGTATGCTTACGGCCCTTTGTTGGGTTTGTTTGCTTTCGGAATTTTGACGAAATACGCCGTCAAAGACAAGTGGGTGCCGTTGGTGTGCATCCTCGCTCCTGTTTTGTGCGGCATCATTGACGCACATTCTGTCCGGTGGTTCAACGGCTACCAATTCAGTTATGAATTGCTAATCATGAATGCCGCATTCACATTTGCAGGGTTATTTTTTGCAAAAAAAATGCCCAAAAAAAACATATAATTACACATAAACAGTACCAACTGCTGGCAAACGCCTGGCAAAATCTTTCGCAATCCTTGCAGGCGCAGTCAAGATACGAGGCGACACTTGAAAGAACTTATTTATTATCAATCATTATTCGTTGCCAAACTTGCCAAAAATAACATACTTTGGCAACCAATAAGATTATCTTTTGCCATATTGAATATTTTTTGTACCTTTGTGGCATTAAATAAATATTTTTTTTGATATGAAAACAAGAATTATTGGCAGAAAGCTTGAAATCAACAAGTTGCAAGATTTATACAAATCCAATAAATCCGAATTTGTTGCTATTTATGGCAGACGGCGGGTTGGTAAAACCTTTCTTGTGCGTGAATTGCTTGAAAAAGAGTTCGTTTTCGACCTAGCAGGATTGGCAAAAGGAAGTTTGAATGAGCAGTTAATAAACTTTCATTTTACGCTTAAACGAGCGTCAGATAAGGAATTTTCTGTGCCAAAATCGTGGTTGGAAGCGTTTGAACAACTGATTACCTTGTTGCAAAATTCTACGAAAAAGCGAAAAGTTGTTTTTATTGACGAAATTTCTTGGCTTGATACTCACAAATCGGGATTTCTAACCGCATTAGAGCACTTTTGGAACGGTTGGGCTTGCTCAAAACGCGATGTTATGCTGATTGTCTGCGGTTCGGCAACTTCGTGGATTGTCAAAAATCTTATCAATAATCACGGCGGATTGTACGACAGAATTACAGCCACAATCGAACTTCTACCTTTTACTTTGCACGAAACGGAACTGTTTTTGAAATCAAAAAATATCCATTGGACACACTATCAAATTGCTGAAATTTATATGATTATGGGCGGCATACCTTTTTATTTAGATAAATTAAAACAAGGCAAAGGCGTATCGCAAAACATTGATAATGTGATTTTTCGTAAAAATGCAGAATTAAAAAAAGAATATCAAAATTTATTTGTTTCGCTGTTTGACCACGCAGAAAATTACGAAAAAATGGTTGAAATCCTAAGTTCAAACCGAAACGGTTTAACCCGCAAAGAGATACTTGAAAAGACAAAAATGAAAAGTGGAAACAAAATCACAACCATTCTTAACAACTTGGAATACAGCGGTTTTATTCGTTCTTATTCGCAACCGACCAAAAAAACAGAAATTATCTATCAACTGATTGATTCTTTCACGCTGTTTTACTATTATTTTATGCACAAAAATAATTTCCGAGATGAAAAATTTTGGACAAACACCCTAAATACAGCCCAACACAATACTTGGGCTGGACTTTCGTTTGAAATTCTTTGCTTGCTGCACGTCAGAGAAATTAAGAAAAAACTTAAAGTTTTGGGTGTGCAGTCGTCAGAATATGCTTGGCGCAGCAACAACGCTGAACAAAATGTGCAGATTGATTTACTTTTAGACCGTGCCGACAATATAATCAACCTCTGTGAAATAAAATACTCAAAAATACCTTATTCTATCACAAAAGATTACGAAGAAAAATTGCGTGAAAAGATGGAGGTTTTTCGACAGGAAATGCAGCCTCACAAAGCAATACATTTGCTTATGCTGACCACTTTTGGAGTGAAGCAAAACAAATATTACAACATTATTCAAAACGAAGTAACACTCGACGATTTGTTTACAGAAAGCGAATAATTTCCATAACAAGCGTTGGTTTGGCAACAAATAGAATTATTAATTGCCAAACTTGTAAAAATAT
>BNTP01000254.1 GCA_025996695.1 Bacteroidia bacterium
CGGCATTACAATTTTAGGTACAAATGGAACTTTTGAAGATAAAGTTACATTAACAGAAAATGAAGAAACGGGGGAATGTACAGCAGAAATAACTTCTAAAATCAAAAAAATAAAATAATGATTGATGTTGCCCAAATATCAGAACAATGGAATATTGACGAACCTAAATTAAATTTGTTAGGGCAGCAAGTTGTTTCCTTTTTGAAAAAGGGTTTGTTTTCTATGGAATTACACCCAGAAATATCATACAGAACAAAAGAGATACAAAGCATTATCAAAAAAATACAGAAAAAACAAAAGGAAAAACCATGCGAATATAACGATTTACGAGATAAGTTAGGTGTAAGAATAATTTGTCCTTTTTTATCTGATATAGATAAGATTGATGCTTTTTTAAAAGAAAATTTTATAATCAGAAAAGAGGAAAAAAAAAAAGAAAAAATTGATTTTAATAAGTTAGATTATCAGTCCAATCATTATGATGTTTCAGTAAAAAATGAATTGATTGATTTTGATAAAGAATTTATTTTTGAAATTCAAGTTAGAACAATGAATCAGCACGCTTGGGCTAATTCTGCACATATTTTGTATTATAAACAAGATATTGAATTACCTGACGAAATGAAACATAGAATTTACCGCCTGTTATCGTTATACGAATTAGCCGACGAAGAATTTCAAAAAGTAAATGACTTTCTGAAAACCAGAAAAGATGATTTGGTTTATACATTACTTCGCAAATTGGAAGGCAAACTCTATAAATATGCAGAAACAGATTTTGATAGGGAACTTTCTGTCGAAAACCTTACAACTATTTTAACATTTTTCACAAAAGAAGAGCAGAATAAAATTGATACAGAAATAAATACATTTATAGAAGCAAATAATATTAAAATTCAACATATTTTTAATGATAATCGTAATCGCTATGCAGAAATTCCGTTATTAACACAACCTGAAATATTTGTAATATGGTATGGATTGGAAAAATATCTTTTTTCAATCACTGATAATTGGAATGAGCATTTTGACAAATCTGAATTAGAAATTATACAAACTTTATGGTGTTAAATATGATAGATACAATTAATTGCAATATTGATAAAATTGCCCTGCACAAAGTAGGCAATAAATTAGAAAACGAGAATGTACATTTTTCCCGTTCATTACTATTTATTGAAGACACAATAACGCGTATTTTGTTATTGAATTTTTTTACAATTCCTTTCAAATCTTCCGAATACTTCAATTTTTATCACAACATTGATATTAATATGAATGAAGTATTTGTTTGTGTAAGCAAGATTTTTGATAATCCCAATATTCTTTTGGAACAATCCGTAAATCTTGCCAAACATTTATACGAGCAAAGTACCCACCCCAAAATCAAAGGCGGCGAGTTCTACACCGTCTATTTCAAGGACTGCATTATTGACGGCGAAACAGTAGATGCGGTAGGGCTGTTCAAATCGGAAAATAAAGACACTTTCTTAAAAATTTTTCCGAAAGGAGATGGCTTTGAGATTGAAAGCGAAAAAGGAATCAATATCAACAAATTGGACAAAGGTTGTCTGATTTTCAATACTGAGCGGGAGAGCGGCTATATTGTTGCAGTAGTGGATAATACAAACAAAGGCGTTGAAGCGCAATATTGGATTGACGATTTTCTGCACGTTCGCCAACGCAAAGACGAATATTATAATACACAAAATATCGTATCGCTGACAAAGAATTTTGTTCAAAACTCAAACCTGTCAAAAGCCGACCAAAGCGATTTATTAAATAAAGCAGTAACATTCCTTAAAGAAAAAGATAATTTCGATATAGCCGAATTTGCGCACGAGGTAATCGGACAGCCCGAAGTAATAGAAAAATTCAATCAATACAAATCTGCATACGCAAAGGAATATGAAATAGAAATTGCCGATAGTTTTACCATTTCCGATAGTGCCGTAAAAAAGCAAGCACGGGTATTAAAAAATGTTATCAAATTGGATAAAAATTTTGATATTCACATTCACGGCAACCGCGACCTGATCGAGCAGGGCAAAGACGCAAGAGGCAAATTCTATAAAATATATTACAAAGAAGAAGCATAACGATATGACAAACAAAAACACCCCAACAATACGCAGTTCGGCTGCCGAAAAAGAAAAAATATATATATGAAACAAATACTAATAACAGGAGCAAACGGACAATTAGGCAGTGAACTGCGCAATGTATTGAGCCAACAGACTGACTTTCAATTTATTGAAACAGATGTTGATACGTTGGATTTGACGAACAAAGAACAGATTAGTCAATGTTTGGCGGAACATCAGATTGATTATGTCGTGAATTGTGCCGCTTACACGGCGGTAGACAAGGCGGAGGACGACGTGGATTTGTGCTACAAAATCAATCGCGATGCCGTGCAAAATTTGGGCGAGGCGGCGAAGGCGCATCAGGCGCGTGTGATTCATGTTTCGACCGACTATGTGTTTGACGGTCAGGCAACTGCGCCTTACAAAGAAACGGATGCCGTGAATCCACAATCAGTGTACGGGAAAAGTAAATTAGCCGGAGAACAGGCTCTTTTGATGGCCTGTCCAGCCAGCATTATTGTCCGCACAGCTTGGCTGTACTCGCCTTATGGCAACAATTTTG
>BNTP01000255.1 GCA_025996695.1 Bacteroidia bacterium
GATTGCCGGAACGATCCGTAATGCCGTTTTTTCTATCGACACATTGGGAACAACCATTCATCCGAATAAGGACAGTAAAGCGGTGCTTTTGTACGATACCGAACAATCCGAACTCCAACTTTATAAAAATATTTCCGGCATATTGAAACGCGGCAAATTGGAAAGTATGCCGGCTTGCTTCAAAGCCTATTGCCTGACGAGTATGTCGCGCAAAGAGCGTATGCAGGCGATTGTGCAAAGCATGGACAAATTTTATTACCAATTCGGTGGTATTCAAATGGTGGTTATTGACGGCATTGCGGATTTGGTGCGCTGAGCCAACGACGAAGCGGAAAGTGTCGGCGTAATTGATGAACTATACCGGCTGGCAGGCATTTACAAAACCTGCATTGTTTGCGTGTTGCATTTTATTCCCAACGGAATGAAGTTGAGAGGTCATTTAGGCAGTGAATTACAGCGAAAAGCGGCTGCTATTCTTTCGATAGAAAAAGACCGCAATCCGCAAATATCTGTTGTCAAAGCATTAAAAGTGCGTGATGGCAGTCCTTTGGATGTGCCGCTCATTCAGTTTTCTTGGGATAAAGAACAAGAAATGCACACCTATATCGGCGAAAAACCTACGGAAGAAAAGGAAAAACGCAAGGAAACGGAATTATTGGGCGTTGCCAAAACGGTTTTTTCAAAGCAACGCTTTTGTACATACATTGATTTGTGCGAACAAATACAGTCACTTTTGGATGTGAAGGAACGCACGGTAAAGAGTTACATCAAGTTTATGCGCGAAAAGGAAATTATCCTGCATGACACGTCCAATTCAACTTATTTCATTATTGGTCATATCTAAAACAAGGTATTATGTTTATCGAAAGGGAATATATGGAAGCGTGGATGAAGCGAATTATGGACCGCTTCGACCGGTTGGAAAGCCGGATGGAAAAGCCGCCCGAAAAAGAGAGGCTGCAATTCAACGGTGAATTGCTGTTGGACAATCAAGATTTGTGTTTGATGCTCAACGTGAGCAAACGTTCCTTGCAGCGTTACCGCAGTCTGGGGTGGTTGCCCTACAAGCAAATTGACCAGAAAATGTATTACCTGCAATCGGAAGCGGAACGGTTTATCAAAGAGCGTTTTGACAAACGGCATAAACGAAACAAATAATTCATTATCAATCTATTATTCATATTTTAAACAAGTAACAAAATGAAAAAAACAATTTTCTTATGGGCATTTCTCACGATAGTGGGAGTGTCAAGTGTAAATGCACAAATGCGGATAAGCGGCAGCGATGCGCCGAATAAATCTGCGATTCTGGACTTAAATCCGGACAATGAGATTAGTAAAGGCAATGCGACTTTAGGCGTAGCGTTGCCGCGTGTAATGTTGAAAAATACACACGATGCGTCGCCTTTGGAAGCTCATGTACAGGGTATGACCGTGTATAATGTGGCGACAACGGGAGATGTGACTCCCGGAATTTATATCAGTAATGGCGTTCAATGGATACGACAAATTGATACCAATACAACCTCGTTGGTTGTGCAAAAAGACAGTATTATCGGCAATGAAGTGACCGATGCTACTGCCGGTAGCGGTTTGATTCGTTCCGGTGCAGGCACGAAAGTATCGCCTTACACATTGGGGGTTGCTCCGGGCGGTATCACGAATGACAAACTCGCCGATGGCAGTGTTACCATTAATAAAATTACCCAAAAGACCATTATTGAATTGGGCGATAGTTTGGCTACGAATGTGTACAATACGGTTTTAGGGGACAGTATTCTCAATTATATTACACAAAACTTCAACACAGCTGAATTGAGAGATACTATCATGCAGTATTTAACAAATAATCTTGACAATTCTGCATTGATGGACAGTGTTGCCAATTACATTAGTCACAATAATTCATACCTGACAACACTAATTGATAACGTTGCTCAAAATATTTACAACACAACTCTGGGCGACAGCATTGTGAATTATATTTCCAACAATATAACAACTACGTTGTTGGGCGATAGCATTGCAAATTATATTGCCAACAACATTCGCAATACCATTTTAGGGGATACTATCGTAAATCTTATTCATGACAGTGAGTTGGATGGTGTTATCGGCAACGAAGTGACCGATGCAACAGTTGGCGGCGGTTTGAGCCGTTCCGGTGCAGGTACTGCCGCATCGCCTTACACGTTGGGAGTTGCTGCCGGTGGTATCACTGCGGATAAAATTGCAGACAAGAGCATAACATTCAATAAATTTGCAACTAATGTTACCCTTGAATTGGGTGATAGCATTGCCAACAATATCTACAATACCGTTCTGGGTGACAGCATTCTCAATTATATTATACAAAATTTCAACACAGCCGAACTGAGAGATACTATCATGCAGTATTTCACAAACAACCTTGACCATTCGGCATTGATGGACAGTATTGCAAACTATGTCCGGAACAATAATTCTTACTTGACTGCTTTGATTGAAAACATTGCTCAAAATGTAGGGGACTTCTAAAAATTACTTTTTTCTCGCGCGGAGTTATTGTCCGACTCTTTTAAGAGGAGACTATCCCAGATGAAACGAAGTCCATTAATCCCACCTGAAATAATCACTGCAAATTTATTCA
>BNTP01000256.1 GCA_025996695.1 Bacteroidia bacterium
CGTCTGTGTCCGATTGAAACGCCGGAAGGTCCGAACATCGGTTTGATTTCCTCCCTTTGTGTATATGCGAAAATTAACGAACTCGGCTTTATCGAAACGCCTTATCGTAAGGTGAGCAATGGAAAAGTGGATTTGTCTCCGGAAAATTTGATTTATTTGACGGCAGAGGAAGAAGAAGCAAAAATCATCGCTCAGGGCAATGCACCACTGGATGTGGCAGGTAAATTTACTAATGCGCGTGTAAAATCACGTCAAGATGCGGATTATCCGATTGTGGGGCCGGAAGAAGTGAATTTGATGGACGTTTCGCCGATTCAAATCGCGTCGATTGCGGCAGCATTGATTCCTTTCTTGGAACATGATGATGCTAACCGTGCGTTGATGGGTTCAAACATGATGCGTCAGGCAGTGCCTTTGTTGCGTGCCGAAGCTCCAATCGTGGGAACAGGTATCGAAAGAAACTTGATTGAAGATTCGCGGACACAAATCACAGCGGAAGGCTCGGGCGAAATCGTGTTTGTGGATGCTACTCGCATTGATATTAAATACGACCGCACCGAAGAGGACAATTTTGTCAGCTTTGAATCAGCGGTGAAATCATACCCTATTCCGAAGTTCCGGAAAACCAACCAGAGTACGACCATCGACTTGCGTCCTATTATTAAATTCAATCAGATATTTGATAATCTCGATGATGTCTTCTTTCGTCAGGACTTTCACGTCCATCGGGGTTGTCAGGTTCAACTTTTTGTTGATACGATAACGTCCTACTTCGCCCAAATCATACCGTTTTTCAGAGAAAAACAGATTTTGAATCACTTCGCGTGCACTTGCATCATCGGCAGGGTCTGCGCTCCGTAATTGGCGATAGATATACACGACGGCATCGCGTTCCGAGTTGCTCGGGTCTTTTTGCAACGTGTTGTAAATAATCGCGTAATCGGACATGTTTTGGTCTTCGCGGTGCAACAAAATCGCTTGCGTGCCGGATTCCAAAATAGCGGTGATGTGTTCGTTTTCGATTACCGTTTCGCGGTCAATAAGCACCTCGTTACGTTCGATAGAAACCACTTCGCCGGTATCTTCGTCCACGAAATCTTCTACCCAAGTGCGCAACACCCGAGCCGCCAATTTGCGTCCCACGATAGCTTTGAGCGCCGATTTGTTTACTTTGACTTCCTCAGCCAAGTTGAAGATTTCCAATATATCTTTATCACTTTCAAAGCCGATGGCTCTTAGAAGTGTTGTTACAGGCAATTTCTTTTTGCGGTCGATATAAGCGTACATGACATTATTGATGTCGGTTGCAAATTCGATCCAGCTACCTTTGAAAGGGATGATACGTGCCGAATAGAGTTTTGTGCCGTTGGAGTGCAGGCTTTGTCCGAAGAACACGCCCGGCGAACGGTGCAACTGTGACACGACAACGCGTTCCGCACCATTAATCACGAATGTACCGCTTTCAGTCATGTAAGGGATAGGCCCCAGATACACGTCTTGAATGACCGTATCAAAATCCTCATGCTCGGGATCGGTGCAATACAATTTCAGTTTGGCCTTTAAGGGCACACTATAGGTCAACCCTCGCTCCAAACACTCTGCGATGGTGTAGCGGGGCGGATCTATGAAATAGTCCAAAAATTCGAGCACAAAGTTGTTACGAGTGTCTGCGATAGGAAAATTCTCCGCAAACACCTTATACAGACCCTCATTTCTCCGTTTTTCAGAGGGCGTATCTAACTGTAGAAAGTCTTGAAATGACTTCAATTGTACTTCAAGAAAATCCGGAAATGCCAGTGGATTTTTTATTGAAGCAAAATTGACTCTTTGATTCTTATTTGTTGTAGAAGCCATGTTGCAAAATTATGAACGTAATTAAAACTTGTACGGAAGCCTCCGGTATTCGTCTTTGCGGGCTTGACCCGCAATCCCATGCAAAGATTTGCTCTTATGCGTCAGGGGATGGCGGATCAAGTCCGCCATGACGACCCATTGGTCTATCACAATACGATACTATGCACAAAAAGGAGTTGTCCCAGAAGCCCTTGCAGGGCTTCTAAGACTTTCTCCAAAGATTGTAAGAGCAAAGTTTTATTTAAGTTCAACTTCGGCTCCCGCTTCTTCTAATTGTTTTTTCAAATTTTCTGCTTCGTCTTTAGCAATGCCTTCTTTCAATGGAGCGGGTGCACCATCAACGATGTCTTTTGCTTCTTTCAGACCGAGACCAGTCAATTCTTTTACTAATTTCACGATAGCGAGCTTGTTAGCGCCTGCGCCTTTTAAGATCACATCGAAAGATGTTTTTTCTTCAACAGCCTCAGCTGCACCACCTGCAGCAGGACCTGCTGCTACAGCAACTGCTGCCGCAGCCGGTTCGATGCCATATTCTGATTTCAGAATTTCTGCGAGTTCGCTAACTTCCTTTACAGTCAAGTTTACTAATTGTTCAGCAAAAGCTTTTAAATCTGCCATTTTTTTATAATTTTAAATTGTTTATTTGTTTAAATTTTCTTTAGACTCATCTGTCATTGCGAGCTTGACCCGCAATCCCCTCATTTAAAGATTGCTCTCTGTTTTTAGGGATTCCCGCCTGCGCGGGAATGACGGCAACAAG
>BNTP01000257.1 GCA_025996695.1 Bacteroidia bacterium
CTGGCGTGCCTACGACGGCTGTGCCGGCGATTAACGGTAGGGCCGTAGCAAGGACATTTTTCGTGGCGCCCGTTGCGATATCGGCTAATTTCGTGCTGTCGGCTCCCGTTGCCAACATCGTGGCTTTTGCTGCGGTACCCGTCGTGTTCTGATTCAGCACAGGTACATCTGTTGCAACCAACGCACGGAAGATTGGTGTGCCGTCCGACGCAGTTGGAGCTGCAAACACAAATCCCTGTGTTTGCGAAGGCAATGTCGGCACCGACCCGAATGTCTTCTCACCGTTCAGCGTCTGTGCTTTTGTCAACACAGAATCACGGAAAGCAGCCAAGCTGGTGGAGGTTGCGCCTTGAACCGTCGCATAGACCTGAGCTTCCGTTGCCGGAACCGTTGCCCCTGTCCCGTCTGCAACAGCAATTGCATTACTCTTTGAAGGTACCTGCGGTGCCGTTGAGAAGGTAGCAGTCCCGCCGATAGTAGTAGTGCCGTTAATTGTGTTGGTGCCGCCGGTTGTTATACCATCCGCGAATGTCTTGAGGCCTGAGAGTGACATAGGTTTACTGTAAACAGAATCACGTAACCCGTTTGTAAGGTTTTTTACCGAATTAAACACCTGTGCTTCCGTCGCTAACGTTGTTATGCCGGTGCCAACAGTTATCGCAGCGGTTTTCTCAGGCACCGTCGGTGAGGTGGTAAACTGCGTCGCTGTGGTGGAGGTGAAACTGGCTGCGCCACTCACGGTCGTTGTGCCCGCAAGGGTGCTTGCACCGTTCAGTGTGGTCGTTCCGGTGACTGTGACATCATTAGAAAACGTTTTGTTTCCGCCTAATTCCTGCGTTTTTGTCAACAGCGAGTCACGAACAGCATTGACTGCGGCATCGGTGGCGATAGCCGTATTGCTATTACCTGAATTTGATTTAGCAGGCACCACCGGGGCAAGACTAAATGTCTTGATGCCGCCAAGTGACATATTGCGATTATAAATCGAATCAATATGGGCGATTAATGCCGCCGGGTTCGTGTTCAACACCGTATTATAGACCTGAGCTTCCGTCGCAAGGGCGGTTGTGCCGGTAGCGGCGGTAAGTGCATTGGTCTTTGCCGGAACAAGCGGAGCCGAAGTGAATGATTTAACACCGGCAAGCGTCATCGCTCCGTTGTAAACCGAGTCGCGGAAAGTTTGCAACTTTGACGGATCGACTGCTTTAGCTTGTGCCTGAGCGGTGAGAAAGACCTGTGCTTCCGTCGCTACGGCTGTTGCTGTTGTGCCGTTAGAGGCGGCAATTGCCGCACTTTTTGACGGAACAACCGGAGCCGAAGTGAAGGTTTTTACGCCTCCAAGACTTTGTGCTCCTGATTCAGTAGTTGATTTGAAAGTGTTCAAGTTGGCCAACGACATACTGTCCGTTCCAATCGCCAGCTTGATTGCTTTTTCTACTGTAGGCAGATCGGCTGCAACGATTTGACGGAAAATCGGGGTACCGGCAGTTGCCGTTGGTGCTGCAAAGAATGTTTTGGCCAGCGTTGAAGCTGGCAATCGCGGTACAGGCATTGTCACGGTTCCCGTAAAAGTCTTCTCGCCGCCAATGAACTGATTTTTTGTATAAACCGAGTCACGGAAAGCATTCAGAGCAGGGTTATCCGCATGGGCGACAGCATAGACCTGTGCTTCCGTTGCAAAAAGTGTGCCGTCGTTACTTGCTGCCGATGTTTTATTCGTGACAGTTGGTACACCGGTGAAGGCAGGGCTCTCTTTGTCGGCTTTGTTGAATACCTGTGCTTCCGTAGCCACATACGTCGGGTTATTTTGGGCGGCCGTAGTCTTAGCCGGAACAGTGACAATACCGGTGAAGACAGGGCTATTTATGTTGGCTTTCAAAGCGACCTGTGCTTCGGTTGCAACAAGCGTACCGTTGCTGGATATTGCAGCTGCTGTTTTATTTGGGACAGCTATCGCACCGGTGAAAGTGGCGCCTGCAAGGTTAGCTTTCAGGTTAACCTGATATTCCGTTGCTACGGCGGTGCCGATAGCGCCCGCGCCGACAGTCTTGTTGGGGACTACCGGAGCAGCTGAGAATGTTTTGACGCCTGCCAGTGTCTGTGTTTTTGTATAAACTGAGTCACGGAAAGCGCTCAAAGCGGTGTTTCCTGCTGTTGCCACAGCATAAACCTGCGCTTCGGTGGCTACTAAGGTAGCGTTGGCTCCTGCGGCTGATGATTTACTTGGGACAGACACCGTGCCGGTGAAGGTTGGACTTGCAAGGTTAGCTTTCAAAGCTACCTGTGCTTCCGTTGCTACAAGCGTACCATTGTCAGTGGCGGCTGCTGTTTTATTTGGAACAGTTACCGTACCGGTGAAGGTTGGACTTGCAAGATTGGCTTTCAGGTTCACCTGTGCTTCGGTTGCAACAAGCGTACCGCTGCTGGTGGCAGCCGTAGTTTTTGTTGGAACGGATACCGCTCCGGTGAAAGTGGCACCTGCAAGGTTAGCTTTCAGGTTTACCTGTGCTTCCGTTGCTACGTAGGTAGGATTGTTTCCTGCGGCTGTTGCTTTGCTGGGGACTAACGGAGCAGCTGAGAATGTTTTGACGCCTGCCAGTGTCT
>BNTP01000258.1 GCA_025996695.1 Bacteroidia bacterium
TTTCAAACTTTCAGCCACTACCACACCGCCTACCAAGGCTATTTCGCCCGCGATAAAGAATATTCCTTTGCTCTTACTGCCCTTGTGAATTTGTGCTAATCCGGGGTGCAAAGGTAAGATTTTTTACGGAATTTTGATGCGGTTGCCCTGGTGTGATATACACTTTTTGGGAAAAGCGTTTAGCCTACATCTTGTTTTTCGAAATCTGAACAATTTCAATAATCAACCAAGAGTAAAGTGAAGACGCTCACGCCGTTTGGCGTGGGCTTTACTCATTTATTTGATGATTTAGGTAGTTGAAGACCTCAGAAAACAGATAATTAAGAGTTTTGTCTACGCTTTTTTTATGTCCAAAAATGAAGTTCAAATAAATAATAATACAAATTCAAAAATTAATAAAAATGAGAAAAATTATGATTTTTGCTGCTACGGCAGCATTGACGAGTGTGATGGTTATGAGTTGTGGAGGCAGTAAAAGTGTCGCACAAGTGGTGCAAGCAGCTCCGGTTACAAAAGCGCCACAATTAGCGGCAAAAAAGCCCTGCACAGTTTTGGATGATGCCGAGTGGTTTACCGCTTCAGGTGAGCGCCGTGTGAAACAAAACGGTATAAACACGGCTCCAACAGCCTTGCAGAGAACGCTTCAACAAGCATTACGCCTTAAACTCAAAGGAGTGTACAAAGGAGTTGTTCGTGATTACATGGACCAAATGGATGCGGATGAAGGCAGTTATGTTGTTTCGCATATCGAAAGTGCAGGCGACTACATTATCAACCAAAAAACGAATGAAACTTATACGGCTTGTCAAGAAAGTACTTATCCTGATGAGCAAGGCTATATCACGCTTTACATGGCTATCAAAGTCAGCAAAAAAGCAGTCGTAGATGAAATCATTGAATCGCTATCCAAAGACAAAGAAATGGAAGTTCGTTTCAAAGAAAAGCAGTTCAGAGAGAGTGCATTGAAGGTTTTTGAGCAATCGGAAAAAGAAGAATACAAAAAATTCCAAGAAAGTCAACAACAATAATACATTAAAAAAATATGAAAATGATAAATTTTAAAACAGTATTTGTAGTTGCTCTTTTATGTTTGGGCAGCACAACAGCGATGGCACAAAGTCGCAACGATCGCAACCGTCAAGAGCGTGAAAAACGTGAGATAGAGCACGAAAAAAACAGAAAGACTGTTACTCTGCCCTGTATGATGTATGACGATGCGGAGTGGTATGTTGCTTCGGGTGTCAGCCGCATCAATATGAAAGACCTCAATACAACAGCGATTAACAAGTTGTTGAGCGAATGCCAGCAACAGTTGAAATTAAAAATTAAAGGTAGCTATAAGTCTGTTGTACACGATTATTTAGACCAAATGGATTTAAATGCCAAAAGTTCGGTTGGTTCGCATATTGAAAGCGCCGGTGAAATGATTATTGAACAACTGCTTGACGATACTCGCGAAGATTGCCGCGAACAATCGCCGGTAGAAGACGATGGTTTCATCTCTTTGTATATGGGCATCATGGTCAAAAAAGCGGATATTGTTGACAAATTGGCAAAAGGATTGGCCGAAAGCAATAATCTTTCACAATCGGAAAAAGACCTTGTCCGCAAGAATGAAGACAAATTCCGTGAATCTGCATTCAAGGTTTTTGATCAGGACAAAAATACACAGAATAATTCACCGCAAGAATAAAATAAATAAAGACATGAAAGTAAAATATATAGTTATAGCGTGCTTGCTTTGCACCCTATTGTTGCCACAAAACGCTTACAGTCAATGTGGCGGAGAAAAACCCGATTGGGCGAAAAATTCATATCACGAAACATTGGATAATTCCTATCTCGAATCAGTTGTCACAACAGGGATGTATTTCGATGACACTCGCCGTAAAGGTGAAGAAGAAATAGAACGCAGGCGCAAAGGCACCGTTGGTGAGCAAAACGCGTGGGTAAAATCCAAGCTGGCAGAATATTGGGAATGCAGCAATAATGGAGACGAGAAAACAGGCTATTTCTTGTACCAAACACTCAAAAATCCCACCTACAAATATGAAGATCTTGAATTTACCGACAAATATCCTTTTTCCGCAGGCGTGTTTGTCCCCGGATTAGCACAAATTCACAAGGGCAGTAAGAGCAAAGGAATATTCTTTATCGCGGGCGAAATAGCCTTGGTAGGCGGTGTGGTAGTGGCTGAAAGTTTGAAAGCATCCTACAAATCAAAAATAAGCTCCACGCACGATGCGAAAAGCAAACAAAATTACATCACGAAAGCAGATAATATGGGGAACGTGGGTAATGTGTTGATTGCCGGAGCAGCGGCTTTGTATGTTTGGAATGTGATTGACGGTATTGCCGCCAAGGGCAAAAAGCACGTAGTGGTATTGGGTAACAACAATTTTCAAATCACTCCATTTGCTGCACCGGACTTGAATGGTAGGCTCGCAAGTGGTATGACATTATCATTTAAATTTTAGGCATTGCTAATTAAATATAGAAATTGTTCCGTTTCTATGATGCATGAGCAACAGCAAGGATAATTGCAGCATTTCTACGCTCTTTGAGTAACACTTCGATTTTCTTCTCATTCTCGCCAAAAAATG
>BNTP01000259.1 GCA_025996695.1 Bacteroidia bacterium
CTTTGTTGGCTTCTGCTTTCGCTTTCAAATCTTCGATGTCGGTGTTGCCGTTTTCGTCAAACTTGATTGTAACGGTTTGAAAACCAGCTTGAATCGCGCTGGCGGGATTAGTCCCGTGAGCCGAAGCCGGAATCAACACAATGTTGCGATGCCCCTGTCCGATGGATTTTTGGTATTCGCGAATCGTCATCAAACCGCTGTATTCGCCTGTTTCTCCCGAATTGGGCTGGAAACTCACGCCCGGCAATCCGGTGATGATGCCCAAATATTCCGATAGATTTTCAATCAATTCTTTGTAGCCTTCAACCTGGTCTTCCGGCGCGTAGGGGTGAATATTAGCGAAACGCGGATCGTTGAGTGGCAACATTTCCGAAGCTGCGTTCAGTTTCATTGTGCACGAACCTAACGAAATCATCGAATGGGTCAGCGAAACGTCGCGCACTTCCAATTTCTTGATGTAACGCATCATTTCCGTTTCCGTGTGGTATTTGTGAAATACTTCGTGGGTGAGGTACGGCGATTTGCGCAAAAAGTCCCCCAACCCTCTCAAGGGGGAGTCTTTAAAAGCCCCTTGAGGGGGTTGGGGGGCCTTTTGCGGCAATGCTTCCGAAAAAATGTACTGCAAGACACCCAAATCGCTTGCTTCGGTCGTTTCATCAATGCTGATGCCTATTTCGCCGCTTGCAAAGTGGCGGAAATTGACTTTACAATCTAATGCCGTTTCCTGCAATTTTTTGATGTCTGCGTCGGGTGCCAATTTGATTTTCAACGTGTCGAAGAAAAGTTTATTTTCCTGCGTATAGCCCAAGTTTGTCAACTCTTCCGACAATAATTCTGCGTAGTTGTGCACCCGTTCTGCGATGCTTTTCAAGCCATCCGGACCATGATAGACGGCGTAAAAGCCTGACATGGTGGCGAGTAGAGCCTGCGCGGTGCAGATATTGCTCGTCGCCTTTTCGCGTTTGATGTGCTGTTCGCGTATTTGCAATGCCAATCGCAGCGCATTTTTGCCGTATGCATCTTTGGAAACGCCGATGATGCGTCCCGGAATCGCCCGTTTGTAATCTTCTTTTGTGGCAAAATAGCCTGCTGACGGCCCGCCGTAATACATCGGGATCCCGAAACGTTGTGCACTGCCAAACACGACATCTGCGCCCCACTCGCCCGGAGGAGTGAGCAAACATAAGCTAAGCAAATCAGCAGCCACTGCTACCTTGATGCCTTGTGCGTTGGCTTTTGCAACAAAATCGCGGTAATCTTCGATGCTTCCGTCGGCGTTCGGATATTGCACAATCGCACCAAAAACAGCCCCCCTACCCCCCTCAAGGGGGGTGAGAGGGGCTGTTTTGTAATCCCCAACAACCAACTTGATGCCTTGCGGCTGAGTGCGCGTGTTGAGCACGCCCAAAGTGGAAGCGAACACTTTTTCGTCCACAAAAAGGACGTTGGCGTTCGCCTGTACTTGCTCGCGTGAGCGCGTTTGAAAGAACATATTAGCAGCTTCGGCAGCAGCCGTTGCTTCGTCCAGGAGTGAACAATTGGCGAGCGGCAAACCCGTCAAGTCGGCAATCACCGTTTGAAAATTCAGCAAAGCCTCCAATCGACCTTGCGAAATTTCGGCTTGATACGGCGTGTAGGAGGTGTACCAACACGGATTTTCAAACACATTGCGCAAAATCACGGCAGGTGCAACCGTGTCATACCAACCTTGACCTATATAAGAGGTAAAAATCTCATTTTTCGACGCCACTTCCGCGATATGTTCCGCATATTCGCGTTCAGTCATCGCTTCAGGCAATTCCAACTCCTTTTTTAGACGAATATTAGCCGGAATTGTTTCGTCAATCAGCTTGTCGAGGGTCGACACGCCGATTTTTTTCACCATTGTTTTAATTTCACTCTCATTTACGCCTACGTGGCGATTTGCAAAAATGTCGTTCATAATTATATTGTGTTGTCAAATTTTTAATACTAAGCGACAAAGGTACGAAAAATTTTTCAAAAAATTAAAAAATAATTGCGAGTGGCGTCAAACAATAACTTGTGCGTTAGCGAGAATTTGATAATGGCATGAAAATATTTTTTTTCGTGCCTCATGCCGCAACATTGAAAGCGCATTCCTTAACGGGACACAACTATCGATCTTCCCGCGACAACCGTTTATAGCGAATAAACCGGTTTATGGCAGGTAGAGAAGGTATTACGCATAACCGTGTAGGATGTGTATCCTTAGCATAAATCAGCGCTTACGAATCAATCATTACAAAATACAACTGTCAACATCTGATTTTTCAGATCCTTGCAGAAACGCATGCTCTTGTACACTCGATTCATAGATCATTTGCATCAAGACGGATTCGTCTACATCCAAAAACGTGGCAATAGGAGTCAATCGTTTCAACTTCATATCAAGACTGCTTAATATGTGGTTCATTTCGTTCTCTTGTACGCCAAGGTATTCTGCCAATTGACGTTTCGTTAAACCTTTTTCCATCAGTAATTGATTGAATTTGTTTAATTGAATTTTAGAAATTTCGCTCATTTTATTTGATTTATTAATTAATAAAAGATTGTTTTTCGCTATTGTATGTAAT
>BNTP01000260.1 GCA_025996695.1 Bacteroidia bacterium
ATTCCTGTGCCGTCCGTCCAATTATCAAAGCGGTATCCGGCGATTGTGTTAGCTGTCACCGTAATGCTTGTGCCGGCGTCAATAGTGCCGTTAGCTGTTCCTGTGATAGTTCCGCCCGCACTTGGACCCGCACTTGTCGGCATATTGAATGTTTGCGAAGCGGCATTATTGACATCAAATCCGGCAGGTACTCCGGTAGCCGTCCAATAAGAAAATACATAATTGGTGCTTGCCACGGCAGCCGCCGTAATTGGTGTAGCAGCCGCATACTGACCATTCGGAGTTTTTGAGGCATCAGTAACTCCTCCTAAGCCCACGGATTTTGTAAACCCATAAACCGGAGTGAAATTAGCCGTCAAATCCAAATTGCCGCTCGGCACAATCGTGTAAGAGTCATTCGTCGAAACTACCGTTCCGCTGCCGTCCGCCCAATTCTTAAAGATATATCCTGAACGTGGAGCCGCCTGAACCGAAACCGTGGAGCCAACCGCGATATTACCGGTAGCTGTTCCGGCCACATATCCGCCTGTGCCTGCAGATTTACTGAAAGCATAAACAGGCACTCCGGCATCCGGTGTGAAATTCGCGGTCAAAGACAGAGCCGCTGCCGGCATGGTCGTGGTGTAAGTTGTACTTGTAGAAACTTGCGCTCCACTGCCGTCCGTCCAATTTGCAAAGGTGTATCCAACGGCAACATTAACTGTCACCGAAATACTTTTACCATAAGGCAAAGAACTGCCATCAGCCGTACTTCCTGCCACAATGTAACCGCCTGTTCCGGCCGTTACATTGAACGTATACGTAAGTTGAGCGAAGTTAGCCGTCAATGTCAGAGCCTGTGCCGGCATGGTCGTGGTATACGGGTTTGCCGTATATACACCGCCGACGCCGTCAGTCCAGTTCACAAACGCATAGCCCGTGTTTGCTGTTGCCGTCACAGAAATGCCTTCACCGTAAACTAAATTGCCGTCGGCCGTACTTCCTGTCGCGATGGAACCACCTGTTCCTGCCGCTACTTTGAAAGCATAGTCCAGTTGATTGAAGTTTGCCGTCAAATTCAAAACTCCGGCGGGCATAGTAGTGTTGTAAGTTGAGCTTGTAGACATTACCGTTCCTGAGCTGTTCGTCCAATCCTTAAAGCTGTAGCCGGTGTTAGCAATGGCGACAACCGTAATAGGATCTCCGGTCGCCACATTACCATTAGGAGTACTTGCCGCTGCATTAATCGTGCCTCCGGTAGCCGCAGACCTCACGAAAGACACTAATTGAGTGAAATTCGCGGTCAAAGTCAAATCGCCGGTTGGTATAACCGAGTAAATTGCATTTGTCGAAAGTAGCATTCCTGTGCCGTCCGTCCAATTATCAAAGCGGTATCCGGCGATTGTGTTAGCTGTCACCGTAATGCTTGTGCCGGCGTCAATAGTGCCGTTAGCTGTTCCTGTGATAGTTCCGCCCGCACTTGGACTCGCACTTGCACTAAACGCGTAGACTTGTTTGAAATTGGCCGTCAAAGCCAAAGCCCCTGCCGGCATGGTCGTGCTATACGGATTTGCCGTAGATACAACTCCGGCGCCGTCAGTCCAATCCACAAACGCGTAGCCCGTGTTTGCTGTTGCCGTCACAGAAATACCTGCACCGTAAGCCAAAGAACTGCCGTTTGTTGTACTTCCTGTCGCAATAGAACCGCCTGTTCCGGCCGTCACATTGAAAGTATAGTAAAGCTGAGCAAAGTTCGCCGTCAATGTTAGAGCCTGTGCCGGCATGGTCGTGCTATACGGATTTGCCGTAGATACAACTCCGGCGCCGTCAGTCCAATCCACAAACGCGTAGCCCGTGGCTGGTGTTGCCGTCACTGAAATATTTGCACCGTAAACCAAATTGCCGTCTGCTGTACTTCCTGCTGCAATAGAACCACCTGCTCCGGCCGCTACCTTGAAAGCATAGTCAAGTTGAACAAAGTTCGCTGTCAAAGACAGAGCCTGTGCCGGCATGGTAGTGGTGTAACTTGCATTTGTATAAACTACCGCTCCTGTGCCGTCCGTCCAATGCACAAACGCGTAGCCCGTGTTTGCTGTTGCCGTCACAGAAATGCCTGTACCGTAAACCAAATTGCCGCCGGTTGTACTTCCTCCCGCAATGGAACCACCTGTTCCGGCCGCTACATTGAAAGTATAGGAAAGTTGATTGAAATTGGCGGTCAAAGACAGAGCTCCTGCCGGCATGGTCGTGGTGTAATTTGCATTTGTAGAAACTTGCACGTCACTGCCGTCCGTCCAATTCACAAAACTGTATCCGGTGGCGGCTACTGCCGTCACAGAAATATTTGCACCGTAAACCAAATTGCCGCCGGAGGTTTGAATTTGACGGCAAACTTCAATCAACTTGACTATGCTTTCAAAGTAGCGGCAGGAACAGGTGGTTCTATTGCAGCAGGAAGTACAGCAGACGGCAATTTGGTTTACGATGCAAATATTTCTGTGACGGCAACAGCAGCCACGGGCTACGCGTTTGTGAACTGGACTGACGGCGTCGGCGGTGTATATACGGCAAACCCGTATACCACGACCATGCCGGCAGGGGCTCTAACATTG
>BNTP01000261.1 GCA_025996695.1 Bacteroidia bacterium
AAAGCCGGTGCAAGAAAAATAGCTATTGCTTTTTACAATGCGCTTACTCAGGGAATGGATTATGTGGAACTTGGTGCTATCAAATACGCTGAATTGTTACAGGAAAGAGAATTGAGAGCGTTGCGAAGTTTAGCTCATAAACATAATTTCAATCTCGTTGATAATCAATGTGTTGCGTAAATCCGTCATTGGTACCGCAGGGGGCGGAGCCCCGAAGCGGAGACATCTCTTGCGAACAAGCCGCCCGAATGGGCGGGATTATTATAATGCCATCCTCGCAGGACTAAGGGCTGAGTCGCCCACCAATACCGTAGGTGAAGCGAAGCGGAACCTACGGTTATGAACATTATTGTCCATGCGGGACAGAGCTATCCCTTTGAAAAAAGGAAAATTTGTCCGTTAAAAATATCGAAAAAAATTTGCATATTGAAAATATTGTCGTACCTTTGCAGAGCATTTACTCTGTTTTTGGAATGAAAGATACGAAAAATCACATATTGCAAACTGCCTTCCGCTTGTACTTGCAGAAGAGCTATAAGGCTGTAACGCTGAAAGATATACTCTCAGCAACCGGCCTGTCGAACGGTGCGTTTTATCACCATTTCGATAACAAGGAGCAACTTTTTAAGGCAGTTGTTGACCATTACCTGCTTGGGACAACACGCCACGTTTTTGAAAATTATCCAAAAGATTCGCTCTACGGCTTTATTCAGCACGTGTTGGCGAGTTTCGACCGGATTTTTGACGCGCTTTACAAAAACGCTGAAACCGGTGTCAATTTTTTTTCCTTTATGTTTGAAGCATTGAGGTATTTTCCTGAATTACAGGCAGGAATACTTAAAAATCAGGCATTGGAGACTTGTGCATGGCTCGAAATGATTGGTATTGCCCGAAAAACGGGCGAAATAAAATCGGCGATGCCCGACGAATCTATCGCCAAGTTTTTCATCTACTCATCGGACGGAAACAGGATGGATTACGTTGTGGAAAAAGATTTCCAACTGCTGAAAAGCAGAGTAAGGGCTTTGTGGGATGATTTTTACCAAATGTTGAAGGCCTGATTTTTTTTTATCACACACAGAGCATTTGCTCTGTTTTGAAGAATAATAATTTTAAAATAAATAAAATGGTTAAATTAATGAGTTTCAAACATTGGCAAGTATTTGCAATTTTAATGGGCATCCCAGTGATTGCCCCGCTTGCCGTTTTTTGTCAGGTAGTCGCAAATAGCAGACTGACAGCAGTTTCCATCGCCGGTCTGATGGACATCGGGCACAATTACGTGGCAAAAATACTTGCCATGCTTCCATGCCTGACGGCGGTGTTTATCGGTTTGCTCGTCGTGTGGTTTTCCGCAATGGCGACGTGTTTCCACAAAAAATTCCCGCCGACGGCAAAAATGAGCCTCACGGGGTTTTGGTTTTGCCTGCTTTTTCCGGCTGTATTTAAGGTGGTTACGGCTATTTGGCTGTCGGATTTAACTGCCGAATTTTGGAACAGTGAACCGCTTGGCCATTTTTTCATCTTCCCGCAGAATTTTCCGATAACTTGCGTATTTCTGTTGGTGTGTGCACAACCGGTATCTGCTATTGCAGCAAACCTGATGGTACCGTTTGCAATGTCCTACTTGCTCATTTTCTTGTATTTATGTTCTGCTTTCTGCATTTTCTACTGCTTTTACTTCATTGCTAAAGCGTTGAAAACCGTTGAGTTACAAAGACCGGTGAACTTTCGCGATTTTGCCCAAGAATTTTTCTTAATCTGGATTTTGCCTGTCGGCATCTGGATTATCCAACCTCGAATCAATCAATTGTTTAATAAAAAATAAAGAAAAATGAAAAAAAACATTTTCGTATTATTCGCAACGCTGGCAATGATTGGCGTTGCAGAAGCCAATGCTCAGATGAAATTTGCGTTCAGCAAGGGTTTTGCGGCAAATGCCGTCATGTCGGATTTTACATTGGCAGGCAAAAATGAAACAGGCTTTGGCACATCGCTGAGCAGTTCGGACAAGTTGGAAATCAGCGAACACGTTGCGCTACAAAGTGAGTTTCATCTGCATTACAGCGCATCTCAAAATGTTAAATATTGGGGCTTGGAAGTGCCGATATACGTTGCAGGTCAGTTGAAAATGGGCGCAGGAAAGGGCTTTGTGGGCGCGGGAGGTTACGCCGATTATGGTTTGCAGGCAAAAAATTGGGCGATTGGCGGGGCTGTGATTGCCGGATACGAATTTTCCAACGGCTTTTTTGTGAATATATCCTACAAACGAAGATTTTTCGATTGGATTCCGACCCATTCAACCAATGTCGCGACGATGTTGCAAACGGTGGGTGTTGGTGTGGGGTACCGATTTCCGTTGTTTGCGGTTAAAGTGAATGAAAAAAATATCAAGTTTTCGAGGGAGTAGCTCAATGTCATTTTCTTAACTTAATGACATTGCCCTTTCGCGCCCCAACCACCGGCTTTGAAATCCCCTCAAACCCCAAATTTTTCGCCCCCATTTTTACCCAAAAACGAGGATTCTTAACAGGAATCCTCGTTTTTTTATTTTGTTGAAATGAAGCCATTTT
>BNTP01000262.1 GCA_025996695.1 Bacteroidia bacterium
TCATCGTCTTTTCCTGCAAGTTTTTAATTTTCATCAAAGCGTCTTCGTCGGCTTCCTGAATCGTGTTACTCAACAGGGTAATTTCTTGCGTATTTTCCTCAATCATATCGGCATCAAACTTTTTTATCGGAAAGACGGTGCCATCAAGGTGAGCCGCAGTTTGGATTTTCTCAAAAAAACGCCGACTGACCAATTCCTGTGGATTGATCTAAACGACGTGGACGAGGAAGTGGAATCACAATTGGAAGATTTTCTCAAGATTTACATTCAGGAAGAGGAGGAAATGATTGAAATCGAAACTTCTTCGCGCTACATGGAAACCCGCGATACGCTGGTCATTAACATGAACTTTTTGAGCGGTGATTACGAAAAAAATCCGGTGTCGTTTATCATCAAAAATAATATTCTTATTTCGGTACGCAACGGGGAATTGGCATCGTTTACGGAAACTGTGAAGCGGATGTTTGCCAACCCTGAAAATTATCAGGCCGGCTGGAACGTGTTTCTGACGCTTATGGACACTCGTATTGAGTTTGATGCCGATATGATTGAGGAAAATACGCAAGAAATTACCCTGTTGAGTAACACGATTCAGGAAGCCGACGAAGACGCTTTGATGAAAATTAAAAACTTGCAGGAAAAGACGATGATGTTTCGCGAAAATATTATTGACAAGCAACGCGCTGCGTCTAACATGCTGCGTAGCAACCTGTTTCCGAAAGATTTGCACCCCAATTTGACCATTCTGATTAAGGACATCAACTCCCTGTTGGAGCACATTCGATTTAGTTTCGACCGTCTTGACTATCTGCAAGATACGTTCCTCGGTTTCGTCAACATTGAGCAGAACAAAATTATCAAGATATTTACCATTGTGTCGGTACTTTTCATGCCGCCAACCCTCATCGCAAGTATTTACGGGATGAACTTTACCGGTATGCCCGAAATCGAATCGGAGTGGGGCTATCCACTTTCTATCATGGCAATGGTCTTGTCGGCAGTAGGCATCCTCCTGTGGTTTAAGAAAAAGAAATACTTATAAATTAGAGTATAGTTATTAGAGTTTAGAGTGTAGTTTGCAAAAAAACCTAATATCTAAACTCGGCTAAATTTTTTTTTGAGGTGCTATATTTTGCAAACGGAGCCTTGTCCCGCAGGGACAGCCCTTTATTAACCGTAGACTTCAGTCTACGGTATAGAAATAAGCGCGATAGCAAAGTCCCGCAGGGACGGCACTATCAAGTGTCACCCCCTGCGGGGTGAAGGTTGCGTGTGGCAGGCTGTCCGTAGACTGAAGTCTACGGTTAATAAAGTATCGTCCCTGCGGGACTGCGCTCAGGGCAAGTTTGCAGGACTTGCAAAATATAGCACCTCAAAAAAAGATTTAGCTCTAAACTCTAAACTCTAATATCTAAACTCTAATATCTAAACTCTAATGACATGTATGAATTGATTGATTCCGGCGATTACGAAAAAAATGACATGTATGAATTGATTGATTCCGGCGATTACGAAAAACTGGAACGCTTTGGGCAATATGTTTTGCGTCGGCCTGAGCCACAAGCCTTGTGGCGCAAAGCACTTCCTGAGTGGGAATGGGAGAAGATGACCAATGCGTGGTTTCGCAAAAACACGCGTAGGGGTGACGCGCATTCATCCTCACCGGCCAATACCGAAGGCAACGAAAAAGGCGAATGGATTTTAACCGCCGGAATGCCACAACAATGGTTTATTGATTACAGATATGATTCTGTAGAGGCAAAAAATGTTGTGCCCCTACATTTGCGTTTTCGCCTCGGTTTAACATCTTTCAAGCATGTAGGAATTTTTCCCGAACAGGCAGCAAATTGGAACTACATTTACGATACTACCCGTGCCGTCATTGCTAACGGAGGGGGGCATCCCTTGCCGGAAAGCACCATTTCTGTCCCGCGTGTACTGAATCTTTTTGCCTACACCGGCGGTGCTTCATTGGCGGCAAAAGCAGCCGGAGCGGATGTGACGCATGTAGATTCCGTGAAGCAGGTCATTAGTTGGTCGCACGAAAACATGGATGCGTCGGGTTTGGACAATATCCGTTGGGTGTGCGAAGATGCTTTGAAGTTTGTGCTTCGCGAAGCCAAGCGCGGCAAAAAATATCACGGTATTCTCTTGGATCCTCCTGCCTACGGACGTGGCCCCGATGGCGAGCGTTGGATTCTTGAAGACGACATGGCCGCTCTGCTGCATGCCTGCAGCCAAATTCTCGAAGAAAAATCCGCTTTTTGTGTTCTTAATCTCTATTCTATGGGGTTTTCTGCCCTTGTAGCCGACAATTTGGTGCGCGACTACTTTCCAAATCTCACGCAGCGCGAATCCGGCGAGCTTTTCCTCCCTGATCGGGCAGATCGCAAATTGCCATTAAGCGTTTTTTGTCGTGCAAAAACGAACATCTCCTGACTTTGACACTTTTTCTCAATCGTTTTTGTAATCATCTAATAATCACATGTCTGTATTTGTTTCGTAGCATACAAGGTTTATAAGGAATTGGAACGGATCCTGAGGTTAAAAGGGAT
>BNTP01000263.1 GCA_025996695.1 Bacteroidia bacterium
CGATGATTTCTGTTAAGAGTCGGGTCTATATTGAGTATCAAGGAGTTAGCAGGCGAAAACCCGCTTCGACACCCACTTTTGCACCCAAAAATCACCCATTTTTCGGGTGAAAACACCCACTTTTTTTTCACATAAACTAAGAGGTTTTTCTGTCAAACTTTGTTAAATACTTGTTTGGTCGGAGCATAGGCTGTACCTTTGTTCTCGAAATGAAATCAGTTTCGTTTCGAGAAAATAAAAAAACGAGGATTCTTAACAGGAATCCTCGTTTTTGGGTGAAAATGGGGGCGAAAAATTCGGGGTTGGGGGGGATGTCAGAGCTGATGTTTGGGGCGAAAAAGGGCAATGTCATTAAGTTAAGGTTGTTTTGTTTAGAAAATGAGCTAGAAATGAGGTTTAGATTCAAGCGGTATGCAATCTAAACCTCATTCCTACCTCATTTTCTAAACAAAACAACCTTAACTTAATGACATTGGGCTATACCGTCTTTCAGATTATTATTTCCCTTTCAAAATGCGTTGAATCTCGTCCAATTTTTGCCACGTTTCGCGCGGAGAGAGGCTCTCGAGGTCGAGATTGTTGATTTCGTCGCGAATTTGCGACAGGACGGGGTCGTCTAATTGAAAAAAACTCATCTGATAGCCCTCGCGCTTAGTCGAAATGTCTTTCATCGGTTTGGCAACATTGTCTTGACGGTTTTCAGTTTCCAAACGCGCCAAAATTTCACTGCTGCGTTGGACGATACTTTGCGGCATGCCCGCCATTTTCGCGACGTGAATCCCAAAACTGTGCTCGCTGCCACCCTTCTCGAGTTTGCGCAAGAAAATGACCTTGTTATCAACCTCTTTGACCGACACATTGTAGTTTTTGATGCGTCTGAACGTCTTTTCCATCTCGTTCAACTCGTGGTAGTGCGTCGCAAAAAGCGTTTTGGCACGCCCACGCTGATGCTCATGAATATATTCCACAATGGCCCAAGCAATGGAAATGCCGTCGTAGGTTGATGTGCCGCGTCCCAATTCGTCGAACAGCACCAGGCTGCGTTCGGATATATTATTCAAAATATTGGCTGCCTCGTTCATCTCCACCATAAAAGTGGACTCGCCCGCAGAGATGTTGTCGCTGGCACCTACACGCGTGAAAATCTTGTCCACAATGCCGATGCGCGCCGCCTCTGCAGGCACGAACGAGCCAATTTGTGCCATCAACGTAATCAATGCCGTCTGCCTCAGAAGAGCAGATTTACCGGCCATGTTGGGCCCTGTGATGACAATGATTTGCTGCGTGTCATCATCCAAATACACATCGTTTGGAATGTAGCGTTCGTCGGTCGGCAATTCCTGTTCAATCACCGGATGGCGTCCTTTTTTGATGTCGATGACTTTGCTGTCGTCGATTTGCGGACGGATGTATTTATTTTTTTTAGCTATTTTGGCAAACGCCAACAAGCAGTCAATTTGCGCCAACAAACCAGCGTTAGTCTGAACAGGCGTGATGTATTCCATTAATTCTTGCACCAAATCCCTGAAAAGCTGTTCTTCCAACGAAGCAATTTTACCTTCTGCGCCTAAAATTTTATCCTCATAGATTTTCAGCTCTTCGGTAATGTAGCGTTCGGCACCGATCAATGTCTGTTTGCGAATCCAATTTTTAGGCACCTTGCCTTTATGTGCGTTGCGCACCTCAATAAAGTAGCCAAAGACATTGTTAAAACTCACTTTCAGCGAGGGAATGCCGGTGAGTTCACTCTCGCGATGCTGCAATTGAAGTAAAAAATCTTTGCCGGAATAGGCAATTTGGCGCAATTCGTCGAGTTCGGCATTGACGCCTTGGCTAATCACATTGCCTTTGCTCAGCAGCATGGGAGGCTCAGAAACGAGTTCGCGGACAATTTTATCGCGGATGCCGGCACAGAAATTCAGCTGTTCGCCTATCCGTTTCAGTCCCGGATTGGAGGCGGCTTCACATCCGTTTTTGATGAGTTCAATGGCTTGTAAGGCCGTTTTTAGCTGCGCCACCTCACGCGGATTGACGCGCCCTACGGCCACTTTTGAGATGATGCGCTCCAAGTCGCCCACCAAATTGAGTTGTTTTTCCAACAAATCTTTCAGTTTGAGGTCTTGAAAAAAATAATCCACCACCGACAAGCGCGATTCAATTTGCTTCACATCTTTCAGCGGGAATGTCAGCCAGCGTTTCAACATGCGCGCACCCATCGGCGTGATGGAGCGGTCGAGCACGTCAATCAAGGCTTTTCCGCTTTCGTTCATCGAATAAAGCAGTTCCAAACTGCGAACGGTGAACCCGTCTAAGTGCATAAACCGGTCTTCCTCAATACGAGAAAGCGATTTGACATGACCGATTTGAGTGTGGTGCGTGGCGTCTAAATAGAGTCTGTCCATAAATTACAAATATCAGACAGTAAATGTTTTAAGTGTCAAAAAAAACATTACCTTTGCGGTATGAAAATGCAATTATTCGAGCCGCTACGGCTGAAATTTGAGAATGCGAATTGGGCAAAGAACCCTGAACTAGGGCTGTTTGACACGAT
>BNTP01000264.1 GCA_025996695.1 Bacteroidia bacterium
CACACAAGAACAAAAGCCCCAACAAAAACACGAAGACCCCCTTACGGGTTTGTTTTTTTTTTTATAAAAAAGAAATTAAACCGGGAAAGGGGGCGAAAAAAACGGGCCCCCGGCAGACGTGTACCGGGGGAAAAAATTCCCCCCCCCCCCCCCCCCCCCCGTAAACTACTGACAATGAGGGAATTATGCCTATCGCTTGTCTATTCCGTGCCATTTGTCTAATGCCCATTTTGCATGTATTAACATTCATTGCTGCATAGTCGAAACCACGACTACGCACATCAATTGACAAAGGTATAAATTTTTTTCATGCAATCAAAATTTTTTAACACTTTTCTTATCGCGTCGCCGGAACGCAGGTTAAATAGGAAATTTGTGTGCTCCCTGCCTTTTTGGAATTACCCGAACATATTTCGATATTTATTTCCGATGAATTCTATCACGTCGTCGGACGGCTGGAAATTGGGCGAGTTTTCAAAATCAACGATTGTTTTTTCTTGCTCTTTGGTGAGTTTTTCGGGCACGTAAACGGAAATATTGACCAGCAAATCGCCTTTTCCGTGATGATCCACAGCGGGCAAACCTTTGTCTTTCAGTCGCAATACTTTTCCCGGTTGTGTGCCCGGCTCAATCTTTATTTTCGCTTTGCCGTCAATGGTCGGCACCTCTACCGAGCCGCCTATCGCCGCTTGTGGAAACGAGAGCACGAGGTTGTAGATAATATCTTGCTGGTCGCGAATGAATTGAGGATGCTCTTCCTCTTCTATGGCAACGAGCAAATCGCCGTTCACCCCTCCACGACGGGCAGCGTTGCCTTTTTGCCGGAAAGAGAGCTGCATGCCATCTTCCACGCCTGCCGGCAATTTAATGGTGAGAATTTCTTCGTCTAACACTATGCCTTCGCCGTGGCAATGCGAGCATTTGGAAGTGATGCGCTTGCCTTCGCCGCTGCAATGTGGACATTCCACTGCCGTTTGCATGCGTCCGAAAAGGCTGTTGACCGTTTGAATGACTTGTCCGCGTCCTTGACAGGTGGGACAAGTGGCATAAGCACGCTCGTTTTCAGCACCTGTTCCGCGACATTGTTTGCAGGTAACATGTTTGCGAACCTTGATTTTCTTTTCAATGCCCGTAGCGATTTCTTTGAGGGTCAATTTGACTTTCACGCGCAGGTCGGAACCGCGATTAACATAGCGTTGCTGCCCTCCGCCACCGAATCCACCGGTAAAACCGCTGAATCGACCACCACTAAAACCTTCTGCGAAGACATCCCCAAACTGTTGGAAAATATCTTCCATCGTCCAGCCGCCGCCATAACCGCCACCGCCACCGGAAGCTCCGCTTACGCCGGCGTGACCAAACTGGTCGTAACGGCTGCGTTTGTTAGCATCGCTGAGCACGTCATACGCTTCCGCAGCTTCTTTGAATTTTTCTTCCGCGACCTTATCGCCCGGATTTTTGTCGGGGTGATATTCGATTGCTTTTCGACGGTAAGAACGCTTGATTTCCTCTCCTGTAGCGGTGCGAGTCACTTCCAGCACCTCATAGTAATCTCGTTTAGTGATAGTTGCCATTTATGTTGTTGTTTTCAATCCGCGACCGCTACTTTGGCGTGGCGAATGACTTTATCGTTTAGGGTGTATCCCGTTTGTAAATTGTCGATGACTTTGCCTTTTTTATCGTCGTCCGCTCCGGGAACCAATGCCACGGCTTCATGCAACTCGGGGTCAAAATCCTGTCCGACGGTTTCCATCGCTTTCACGCCGTTTTGCTGGAGGAAAGACAGGAATTTTTGATAAATCAAATCCACCCCTTCTTTCACAGCAGCCAAATCCGTTGCTTTGTCCACAGTTTCTAATGCACGTTCAAAATCGTCCACAATTGGCAACAGTCCAACCAGCGTTTTCTCGCCGCCATTTTTGATTAAGTCGGCTTTTTCTTTGATAGTACGTTTCCGAAAATTGTCATATTCTGCCATTAGGCGCACGTAAGCATCTTTGGCTTGCTCCAATTCGTCAGATTCGGTAGAATCAACCGCATCATCTTCCACTTCGTCCACTTCATGAATCTCTATTGAGTCCATAGAATTGTCGTCAGCATTATTAAACATTTCCTCAAAAACTTGTTCTTTTGTCAGTTCATCTGCCAAATTGGCATCTTGCGCTTGCGTATTATTAAATTTTTCTTTACTCATAATATCCTCCTTTTTTACAGCTTATATGCAAAAACCGTACCAATAATGGATTGACTTGGGCGCAAAAGTACAACAAATTTTTGAATTATTCCCTGCTTTTCAGAAAATAACCGAAGTAACCGCATCAAAATTATGATGATGAAAAAGACCGGAGGTCTTTACTTCACCCCGTATGGGGTGCAATTTTGATTATCCGCAATCATACCACTAAATAGAGTCTGTCCATAAATTACAAATATCAGACAGAGAATGTTTTAAGTGTCAAAAAAAACATTACCTTTGCGGTATGAAAATGCAATTATTCGAGCCGCTACGGCTGAAATTTGAGAATG
>BNTP01000265.1 GCA_025996695.1 Bacteroidia bacterium
AATCTTTTGCCGGTAAAATACTACATTTACGTGTTTCTATGCGACCATGGTCTGATTCTATGTCGCCCTGAAAACAGCTCCCACTTTTGCATCTGAAAGCATACTCTAAGTCGTCTAATAAACTTTGCTGGTTGCCTTTGACCGAAAGAAAATAATGCCCCCCTTTGGCTACTATTGTTTCGGCTATCTTCGTTTGAGTCCTGATGGCATCTATGGACACAACCGCTTCGATTTTCTCCTACCCATGCGTTGAGAATATACAGACCGCTGTTTCCTTTGCTGGTGGGCAAAACTCCTTTCAGCTTTTTACCATCCAATACGATTTGTTTTTCTGTCAGCACACTTAAGATTTCTTTACCGTAAGTTTCCAAACAAGTTTGCATTGCTGTGGGCTCGATGAGCCTAAAAACCCGTTCAAAGGTATCCGGAGATGGTGCGCCATGGGGCAGTTGTAATATCTCCGGCAACAAATGCCCCCGCTCCTTAGCAAACAAATGTATGTCCTGATAATCAACGCCGCCGGTCAAATAGGTGCACACTGCGGTTACCAAAATGTCCGACAACAAGTGCAAGCAACGTCCCTGCACGCGAGGGTCTTCTACCCCAGCCATGTAATAATCTATGCTATGTTCCATGGGGGTGCAAAGGTAAGATTTTTTACGGAATTTTGATGCGTTGGCCCTGAAAATAAAGTGCCAAATTTGTAATTCTCGAAAATTGTTTGTACCTTTGCTTCCGAAACATGTATTAGTCGAATGAAGCAGGCAAAAAATAACGCTCGTAACTCCCTCATTATCAACAACTTAAATGGTGGTGGGGGGGTAAATTCTTTACCCCTGGCACGCTACGCGTGCCAGCTTGACCTCTGCGCAATTTCCGCGCACTACAATTTTTTCACACACATACAAAGTAAGCCGGAATGGGACAATCGTATCCGGTTGCGGCTTGTTGTGCCATGTTCCTTCCCATTGCAGCTTGTTCCGTCACGTTCTGTTTCGTTCCGTCATGTTCCGTCATTGCGAGGGCGAAGCCCGAAGCAAACCAGCAAAAGTCGCTGGTTTGCTTCGCTACTTCGTAGCTCGCAATGACGGCGGCTTCGCCGCCGCTGGGCTGCGCCTCTGCGGTCGATGGGAGGAAGGCTCGTCAGCATGGGGTGTCTCCACTGCGGGACTACGTCCCTCCGGTCGACAAGACGGCGCCGTTTTTTTAAGAGAGAGGGGAAACGCAGCGGCGACGGAGCCGCCGCTGCGTTTCCCCCTGCCCCCACGACAAGGTCGTCTTGTCGACCGAAGCAAAGCGGGCGTTAGACCGCTTTGCGGAGCGGAGACATCTCATGCGAACAATGAACAATGAATAATTAACAATTAATAATTAATAATGAACAATCATAAGACAATAAATGGAACACGCGAGGGGATGATTAGCCCCGCATGCCGGAGGCATGCACCGCTCGGTAGAAATGACAACGCATCACGCGCACCCGCATGGTAGGCATGCAACCACATTTTCATCGTCCCGCAGGGACGGGATGTGCATAACCGTAGGTGGAGCGCAGCGCAACCTACGGTATTGGTGGGCGATACGTCTCCTAGTCCCGCAGGGACGGCATTATCATAATCTCGCCCTTGCAGGGCTTAGGCGAGTGTGGGCGCCTTTTTCCGTAGGTTGCGCTTCCCCCTCGACTTCACTCGGGGCTTCGGCATCACCCACCTACGGTTATGCACATCCCGTCCCTGCGGGACGATGCGCCGAGAATAAAATGAATAATGAATAATGAATAATGAGAAACGAAAAAAAATATTTATCAACAAGTTAAAAGTTTTAAAAAGATGACAACAAAAAACATTTGTTTTAGCCTGCTCGGCCTGGTGGCTTTGAGCAGCAGTTGCGCAACCGATTTGTATCAATCCAATCCGGTGCAGAGTAGTGAGAGGGAGATTTCCTTCAAGACGTTCGCGGACAAACAGCTCCGCGCGAGTGTAACCACCGCAGGAGCGATGACTTCGTTCACCACCTCGGCATGGAGCCATCCAGCAGGCACTGCTTATGATGGTTATGTGCTGAACGGCGTAACTGTAACACGCAGCGAAGCGGGTGGGGCTAGTACTTGGGACTATTTCCCGAAAGCCAGCTGGCCAGCAAGAGACTCCGTCGATTTCTTCGCTTACTCGCCAGCGTCAAGTGTGAATGTTACAGCCGGTTTGAAAAAGGATGTGACCACAGTCCCGACGCCTCCTGTGCCCGGTCCCGAGATTCAATACACCGTGCCCGGATGGGTCGGCGATGTGGATCACGGGGTTGACCAGCAAGAGGATTTCATGGTTACAAAAAGTGTGGATTTGACTTTTGCAAGCAGTCCTACGGTGCAATTGAATTTCAAGCACGCGCTGTCACGGATGGGTGCATTTCAAATTGTCGTTTTTTTGCTAAGCCGCCAATCTGTTCGGATTTTTGAGTATGTTAATCACTTTATGCCATTGTTTATTCATAGCAATCACTCTCAATCGCAACATGTTTTGTGTT
>BNTP01000266.1 GCA_025996695.1 Bacteroidia bacterium
TGATTACCTATCCGTCGACGCACGGAATTTTTGAAACGGGTATCGTGGAAATGTGTGAAATCATCCACAAAAACGGCGGACAGGTCTACATGGACGGTGCCAACATGAATGCTCAAGTTGGTCTGACCAATCCGGGCAGCATTGGTGCGGACGTGTGCCACCTGAATCTCCACAAGACATTTGCCATCCCTCACGGCGGTGGCGGTCCGGGCGTAGGTCCGATTTGTTGTGCCCCCCACTTGAAACCGTTCTTGCCAAGCAGCACCCCACCGAGCACCCCACCCCCCTCAGGGGGAGTAACTCAGTCTCCGCAGGAGGAGTTGCTAAAAGCCCCCCTGAGGGGGGTGGGGGGGCTGGTGGCTGCAGCTCCCTTCGGCAGCGCAGGCATCTTGCCTATTACTTACGGTTACATCCGCATGATGGGTGGTCCGGGCTTGGCTTTGGCAACAAAAATCGCGATTTTGAACGCCAATTATTTGGCTTCACAATTGGAAAAACATTACGGCATTGTCTATAAAGGCAATCAATTTCGTGTAGGTCACGAACTGATTCTGGATTGCCGCACATTGAAATCCTATTCGGGAATTGACGAAACAGACGTAGCTAAACGACTGATTGACTACGGTTTCCATGCCCCCACGCTCTCATTCCCTGTTCACGGAACGTTGATGATTGAGCCGACAGAAAGCGAAAGTCTCGTCGAACTCGATCGCTTCATCACGGCAATGAGTAACATCCGCGCAGAAATCGAAGACGTAGCCAAAGGCAAAGCCGATAAAGAAAATAATGTGCTTCACAACGCGCCTCACCCGCAATACGAAGTGTGCAGCGACGAATGGAAGCACCCTTATTCACGCGAAAAAGCAGCTTTCCCGGCAGAATGGATTAAAGAAAACAAATTTTGGGTCAATGTAGCACGCGTGGATAATGCGTTCGGCGACCGCAATTTGGTAACCTGCTGCCATGACGGGAATATGTGCTGATTTTTTTTTGAAAATTATTGAAATCATAGTTCAAGATTAAAAAAATGTTCGTACCTTTGCCCCGCGAAAAAAATAGAAATTTATAAAAAAATTATTTTATGTATTTAGACGCTGAAAAAAAGCAAGAAATCTTTGCAAAACACGGGAAGTCTAACACGGATACTGGCTCCTCTGAGGGTCAGATTGCCTTGTTTTCCTACCGTATTTCGCATTTAACTGAGCATCTCAAGTTAAATAGAAAAGATTATAGCACAGAACGCTCTTTGGGAATTTTGGTTGGTAAACGTCGTCGCCTTTTGAACTATTTGAAAGATCGCGACATCGAGCGTTACCGCGCAATTATCAAAGAATTGGGACTTCGTAAGTAAATTACGACCGGTCATTCCCACGCAGGTGGGAATCCAACAACGTCCGTCACAACCAAGTTTAGGTTTTGACGGACGTTGCTGTCAGCCGGAACACACAACCGCAACCCTACAAACTACGCACGCATCGAACACTCGTAGCCGAAATACCATTCGTCGCACCAACGAACGTTAGTTCTATTTTTTTTTAGTCGCATACCTACCTACCATATCTTGGGTTAGTTGGGAAAATTTTGTGCAAAATCGGTACATTATCTTTGTCAAAATGAAAAAATGTTGTGTCTTTGCAGGAATTTTGCATCTGTTTCGTGCTGCCCTGCGCGAACACAAAAAATAGTTGCAAAAAAGATTGCATTTATCAGAATAATGGTTTACCTTTGGGGTTAGGAAGCAGATAAACCAAAACATTAGAGATTTAACTATTTATTATGACAAAGAAAAAATTAGGACGTTTCATGGACATGACGACGGATTTTGGGTTCAAAACAGTTTTTAGCGAGAAAAACGAAGAGCTGTTGCTCAGCTTTTTGAATGGGATTTTTGAGGGGCGGAAAGTGATTGTTAAAATCAACCATCTTCGGCTCAAGCAGTTGGGTAACAGTCCCGAAGATCGCGATGCGATATTTGATTTGTATTGCACGGATGAGGACGCTAACCATTATATCGTGGAGATGCAAGTGGCTCAACAAAAACTTTATGGACAGATGCCTGTATTATGCAGCGATGTCCATTCAGGCACAAGTCCCCAAAGGCAAGTGGGATTACGGATTGAAGCCGTTGTACGTCATTTCGATTCTGAATTTCATCTTGTGGGATGACAACACGGATTGCATCAATCATCATTCGCTGATGAATGAGAAGACGCTGACGGTTTCGAGCGATAAGTTGCAATTGATCACGGTAGAGTTGCAAAAATTCACTAAATCGGCAGCAGAAGAGGGGGATAGTGATTTATACAAATGGCTGTTTTGCATCACTAGTGTCCACTAAAAACCATTAATAAATTAAGATAATATATTGTCAATCATATATTTACGATCAATCATCCTGCGTGGACTTTTGAAATGACTACTTTTGTGCCCTATAACAAAATGATAGTTTTATGCACCATGGGCAATATGTATTCTCGCAACTTTGCGAATTTCTTCCACACCGTGTTTTTGATGGCATC